>JALHOX010000361.1 GCA_022842805.1 Phycisphaerae bacterium
TCTTCGCGCACCTGAGCCGTCCCCAGCTCCGCCGGCGGCTCATCGAAAATGTTCGGCGGCCAGGTCGGAAAAATCAGCGCTTCGCACCCCGTACCCAGCACCAACATCGCCGCCGCCGATCCGGTCAACCACAGACGACGAACCATTCGTATGCTCCAAATGAGTGCCAGTGCCGACCATCTGACCGCGAGCGCCGACACGAGGGCCGCCTATCGCCCGCGGGCCCAGATTCAAGCACGATGTCGCTCGGAATCAAGCCGCCGCTGGCGTCTCTTGTTTCAATACATTCAGATCGAGAACGAAGCCGCGCTCGACGGCGGGGAGCGATCCACGCGTTCAGCGCGAGTGCCGCTGTCCCGAGTGCGGCGAGGAATTCACGCTGGGACAGTATGCGAATGCGCTGCTCGAAAGCGCTGTCGCTTAGGACAACTTCATCGACCTGCGAGCCGCAGGCCGCTACGAGCGAAGCCCGCACCGGCCAGGTGGCTCAGTAATTCCCCTCTGACCGCAGTGGCCGCTGCATCAGGCTCGTGATCGCATCCAGCGGGGCCGTGCCGTCGAAGAGCACGCGCGAGACGGCTTCGGTGATCGGCATCTCGATCCCGCGCTCCGTCGCCAGCGCCAGCGCCGCGCGCGTCGTCGGAATGCCCTCGATGACCGAGGCCGATTCGCGCATCACGTCTTCCACCGAAACGCCGCTGCCGATCCGCTCGCCTGCCGACCGGTTGCGCCCGTGCGGCGAGGTGCACGTGGTGACCAGATCGCCGACGCCCGCCAGACCGATGAACGTCTCGCGCCGCCCGCCCATCGCGACGCCGAGCCGCGTGATCTCGACCAGCCCGCGCGTCACCAGCGCCGCCTTGGCGTTGTCGCCCGCGCGCAGCCCGTCGAGGATGCCCGCGGCGAGCGCGATGACATTCTTGAGCGCCCCAGCCAGCTCCACGCCGATGATGTCGTTATTGGTGTAGACGCGAAACCACGACGTGCTGAGCGACTCCTGCATCGTCCGCGCCACGTCGCCATCGGCACACGCGATCACCACCGTGGTCGGCAGACACTTCGCCAGCTCCGGCGCGATGCTCGGCCCCGAAAGCACCGCCACCGGCGAGCGCGGCACGAACTCGCGCAGCACATCGCTCGGCCGCTTCCACGTGTCCAGCTCAATGCCCTTCGTCACGCTGCAAACGGGCACGCCCGGCGGAATGTGCGGCTGAATCGCCGCCAGGCCTTTCCGCAGATATTGCGTCGGCAGCGCGGAAATGATCAGCTCGGTGTGAGCCAGCGCCGCGCGGGCGTCGGCGGTGGGCCGCACGCTGGCCGCAAGGTGCACGCCGGGCAGATAGCGCGTGTTCTCTTTCGAGATCAGCAGCTCCTGAACGCGCTCCGGCCGCGTCGCCAGCAGCGCGACCTGCAGCCCATTGGCGGCGAGAACCTGGGCCATAACGGTGCCCATGGCGCCGGTGCCGAAGACAGTCGCTTTCGTGAACATCAGATTCTGCTCGCCAATCAAGGGCCTCCAGCATGCTGAGTTGCGAGTTTCGAGTGCAGAGTGTCGAGTGAAAGATACGAAAAGGCGTGCGCTTCGCTGCCCTCTAACTCGAAACTCTGCACTCGCACCTCGACACTACTTCGCCGCCGCCGCCAGCGCTGCCTGCAAATCCGCAATCAGGTCGTCGACCTCCTCGATTCCAACGCTAAGCCGAATCAGCCCGTCGACGACGCCGATGCGCTCGCGAACCTCGCGCGGCATCGAGGCGTGGGTCATGATCGCCGGATGGTTCACCAGCGACTCAACTCCGCCCAGGCTCTCCGCGCAGGCAAAGAGTTTGGTGCTCGACATAAACGCCTTCGCCGCCGGAAAGCCGCCGCGCAAAACGCACGTGACCATTCCGCCGAAACCCGCCATCTGCGATTTCGCGAGGGCATGGTCGGGGTGATCGGGCAACCCCGGGTAATAGACCTTCTCAAATCCGCGCTGCTCGCGCGCCCAATTCGCGATCTTCGCCGCGTTTTCGCAGTGCTGCTTCATGCGGACTGCGAGCGTCTTGATGCCGCGATGAG
Source organism: Phycisphaerae bacterium (assembly GCA_022842805.1). Lineage (GTDB taxonomy): Bacteria > Planctomycetota > Phycisphaerae > UBA1845 > Fen-1342 > JALHOX01. Next base: position 2,062 of record JALHOX010000361.1, read on the forward strand.
TGAGGTAGCAATCAAAGGGGCTGGGCACGCCGCCCGCCGCATTCTGCACAAAGCGGATCGGCTCCATCACCTTGGCGTCCGCGGCGATCACCGCGCCGCCGATCACGTCGGAGTGGCCGCCGAGATACTTGGTGGTGCTGTGCAGCACCAGATCGGCGCCCAGCGCAATCGGATTCTGCAGCGCCGGCGAAGCGAACGTGTTATCCACCACGACCACCGGGCCGCGCCCGCCGCCCGCGCACTCCGCGGGGTTGAGCGGCTGCGGCCAACTGCCCTTGCCGCGCACCGCGCCGACGATCGCGCGGATGTCGAGCAGGTGCAGCAGCGGGTTGGTCGGCGTCTCCAGCCAGAGCAGCCGCGTCGTCTGATCGGTCAGCTTCGCGAAGGCCGCCGGCGTTTTGTCATCGCAATAGCGAATGTCCAGGCCCCACGGACGAAAGACGCGCTCGAAGATCCGATAGGTGCCGCCATAAAGATCGCTGTAAGCGACGATCGAATCGCCCGGCCGCAGCAGCGCCGCGCAGATCGCGTGCGTCCCCGCCAGGCCGGAGGCGAAAGCCGCGGCTGTCGCGCCCTTCTCGATCGCCGCCAGGCACAACTCGAGATTCTTGCGGGTCGGGTTGTTGCTGCGGGCGTAGGCGAAGCCTTTGTGCTCGCCGGGGCTCGCTTGGGTGAAGGTGCTGCTGAGCGTGATGGGCGGAACGGTGGCGCCGGTCGAAGGGTCAGGATCCTGACCAATGTGAATGGCGCGCGTCGAAAATCCAAGAGGCTTGTCGAGCATGGGGCGTCCTTTGCTGCCAGACGGTTCTCGGCGCACTTTACCGCGAAACGGCCGATCGCATTTGTGTGCGGAGTCGTCCAAAATCGTCCACGCCGCCGCCCCGGTAGCCCGCCCGATATTCGTGCGATACGCTGACCCGCTGGGATCATGAATCACGGAGGAGCCGGAATGGGCGGACGCCCGCGTTTCGCTGCGATCGGAACTATCCTTTGCCTCGCGTCGTGGCTCACAGGCTGCGACGTATCCATCAACTCGCCGACGTCACGCAGCGCAAGCCTCGTGCCGGCGTCGTCTCAGGCGGCGTCAAAGACGGCCGCCGCAGACACCGCCGCTGCCTACGACCCGCTCGCCCCCGACACGCTGGCGCTGATCCCGGCCGAGTGCATGCTCGCCGCGCATGTGCGGCCGCTGCCCAAAGAGATCAACCCCGATCACGACTTCAAAGGCGTCGTGGCCGAGGAAGAGGGCCCGCCCTCGTTTCTCGCCGCGTTGATGAACGTCCTGCCGCAACTCGTCGGCAACTCGATGAAGCCCGGCGACATGATCGGCATGCGCATCGCGGAGGCGTTTTTCTACGCCACGCGCTATCCCTATTCGCTGGTGCTGCTCGACGCCGCCGCCAAGCCGATCCCGAACAGGCCCGATTCGCTGCGGATCGACGGGCTGAAGGGCGCCGCGATCGTGCGCACCGCCGGCGCCTCGGGCAAGTTCGCGTCGATCCTGCAGCAGACGCTCGAGCGCGTCACCAGTGAAAAAACCGCCACCCTCGTCGATCGCGAGATCCACGGCTTCAAATACAAAGAACTGGCCGACAGCCGGCTCGACCCCGACGAAGTCGTGGCCTGGGGCGAGATCGGCCCCCATTTCGTGCTGACCTTCGGCGAAGGCGTGTTCCAGCAGATCGCCGCCTGCGCCGCGGGCGAGCAGCGCTCGATGAAGTCCGACGAATGGATCGAGAAGGCCCGCACCTCGCGCGCCGCGAACACCTACGTCGATCTCATCTTCGACCCCATGCGCATCCGCAAGCAACTCGACCCGCACGTCTCCAACGCCGCCAGCGAGTTCTTCGCCGCGTGGGACGCGCAGAACGTCCAGCGCTCGCACTGGTCCTTCGGCATCGAAGGCAAGGCGATGTTCTGCGTCGCCAACTACCTGATCGACGGCGAGACCTACGAACGCGTCTACGCTCGCGCCCAGCCCGCCGACGCGGCGATCATGGCGACCGTTCCCAAGGACACCAACTACGCCGTCTACGAACTGCCGGTCGGTCGCTTCATCGGCCGTTTCATCAGCGGGCTGACCGCGACGCGCGACGCCAAGGTGAAGGCCGAGATCACGACGAACTGGGAACGGCTGCAACGAGAAGGGAAATTCGACGGCCAGCGCGACATCCTCGACCACCTCGGTGAGCGAATCGTCATTCACAAATATCCGCTCCACCCGCTCCGCATCCCGGTGCTCACGACGACGCTGATCGAGATCCGCGATAACCCGAAAGAGGTCGCCCGG
>JALHOX010000362.1 GCA_022842805.1 Phycisphaerae bacterium
GATTTCGCAGTTGCGCAGTCCGTCGCGCTGAAGGCCGGCGACTCGGTCGCAGTCTCAGCCAAGACGGCCAATCTGCGCGCCGGCCCATCGGCCAAGTCCAAGAAGATCGCCGGCCTGTCCAAGGGCACCAAGCTGCAGGTCACCGACGTGTCCAAGCCCGGCTGGGTGAAGGTCAAGGGCCCGCAGGGCGACGGCTACGTGTCGGCCAAGCTGGTGAAATAGGCTTACGTTCTTGCGCCGGGCTTGCCGGCGCGGGCACCATGGTCGGCGGCCGGCAACGGTCGCCGATCGTCGTTTTGGGGGGCGGTTGCCCCGGGGAAGAGGGTGCCATGACGGCCAATCGCGCGCTGGATAACGCCTGGGCGGCGCTGGCGGCGCATCGCGACGCAATGGCGGGGCAGGATCTGCGCCAGCTCTTCGCGGCCGACCCGGGCCGGGCGGAACGGCTGAGCCTGCGCCTGGGCGACCTGTTGCTCGACTTCTCCAAAAACTGGCTGACGGCCGACACGATGGGGCTGCTCTGCGGCCTGGCCTCGGCCGCCGATCTGCGCGGCGGCATCGCCCGGATGTGCGCCGGCGAGCGCATCAACGCGACCGAGAATCGCGCCGTGCTGCACGTGGCGCTGCGCAACCGCGCCAACACGCCGATCCTGGTCGACGGCGCTGATGTGATGCCCGAGGTCAACGCCGTGCTGGCGCAGATGCGCGACTTCGCCGACCGGGTACGCAGCGGCGCCTGGACGGGCGCCACCGGCCAGGCGATCGAGGCCGTGGTCAATATCGGCATCGGTGGCTCGGACCTGGGGCCGCGCATGGTGGTCGACGCCCTGGCGCCCTACGCCAGGCCCGGGCTCGCCAGTCATTTCGTTTCCAATGTCGACGGCGCCGACATGGCGCGCACGCTGGCCAGGCTCGACCCGGCGCGCACGCTCTTCGTGGTCGCGTCGAAGACCTTCACGACGCAGGAGACGATGGCGAACGCCGCGTCGGCGCGCGCCTGGCTCGTCGCCAAGCTCGGCGAGAAGTCGGTCGCCAACCATTTCGTCGCGGTCTCGACCAACGCCGAGGCGGTCGCGGCCTTCGGCATCGACCCGGCCAACATGTTCCGCTTCTGGGACTGGGTCGGCGGGCGCTTCTCGCTGTGGTCGGCGATCGGGCTGCCGATCGCGCTCGCCATCGACATGGACCGGTTCGAGGAACTGCTGGCTGGCGCGCACGCGATGGACCAGCATTTCCGCGAGGCGCCGCTGGAGCGCAACCTGCCGGCGACGCTGGCGCTGGTCGGCATCTGGAACACCAACATGCTGGGCTGCGAGACCCAGGCCGTGCTGCCCTACGACCAGGGCCTGGCGCGCTTCCCCGCCTACCTGCAGCAGGCGGAGATGGAGAGCAACGGCAAGTCGGTGACGCTGGCCGGCCAGCCCGTCGCGCGCGGCACGGCGCCGGTCCTCTTCGGCGAGCCCGGCACCAACGGCCAGCACGCCTTCTACCAGCTCCTTCACCAGGGCACGCGCGTCGTGCCGGCCGACTTCATCGCCGCCGCGCAGAGCCACTATGACCTGCCCGGTCACCAGGCGATGCTGCTCGCCAATTTCCTGGCGCAGACCGAGGCCCTGATGCGCGGCAAGACGCCGGACGAAGTGCGCGCCGAGCTGACGGCGCAGGGCCTCGCCAGCGACACGCTCGAGGCCGCCATCCCGCACCGCGTCTTCGCCGGCAACCGGCCGAGCAACTCGATCCTCGTGCGCAAGCTCGACCCGCACACCCTAGGCATGCTGATCGCGCTCTACGAGCACAAGATCTTCGTGCAGGGCCATGTCTGGGGCATCAACGCCTTCGATCAGTGGGGCGTCGAACTCGGCAAGCAACTCGCCGGCCGTATCCTGCCGGAGCTGAAAGGCAATATGCCACCGGGCGAGCACGACAGCTCGACGCTGCAGCTCATGGCGCAGGCGAAGGACTGGATGACGGGCGGGTAGGGCTTCGGCCCGACGACGCATTTTTCCTCGCCACCCGCCTTGCGCTGTATATACGTTCTATATATAATCCGTTTCGATGTTCGAGTGGGACGAGCGCAAGCGGGCGTCCAACCTCGCCAAGCACGAGATCGACTTCGTGGACGCGGTATCGATCTTCGACGGCCCCGTGCTGGAGGTCGCGGATGACCGTCGCGACTACGGTGAACAGCGGATCATTGCCTTGGGGCGGACCTCTGCTGGGCGTTTTTCGGTCGTGATCTATACATGGCGCGGCGGCGCGACGTTGGGCCGTCGTCGGCGCATCATCAGCGCCAGAAAGGCAGGAGCCGATGAAATCGAAGACTACCATCGTGCGCAAGCTGACACGCGGTAAGACCGACTGGCGCAAGTTCGACCGCCTGACCGACCGCGACATCAAGCGCGCCGTCGCGTCCGACCCGGACACCTTTATCCCGACCAGGGCGCAGTGGAAGAAAGCCAAGCTCGTGATGCCGGAACCGAAGAAGCCGGTGCTGCTGCGCCTCGACCGCGACGTGCTGGATTTTTTCCGGCGCGGCGGCCGAGGGTATCAGACCCGTATCAACGCCGTGCTGCGCTCCTATGTCGCGAGCCAGCAGGATGAGGTGTGAACATGAGTTTGAGGTCACCGAACTTTCCCGGAAAGTGATCAGGATCAACGAGTGAACGGCGCATTTGACATCACCATCAGCGGGAAATTTTCAATCGAAGTCAAAGACGACGCTCGAAGAATATCATTGGGCTATCAGCGTCACCTGGAAGCTTTGCTAAGCCCGAACTCAATCTCGTCGCCCGTACGTGGAATAGTCCTGTTTCCGACTCTTCTAAGCCCCCAAATCTCACCCATGCCGGACTATGTGACCTACAAACGAGATGGCACGGTATTTATTGCGACCAATATCTCATACGAGAGTTGGATCAGTGCTGGAAATGGGGAGAAAATTGATTTGATGGCCGAAAACATAGCTGAATCGTTGCGTAAGATTCGCAAAGTCCGTTTGGCCGAGATTGATCTACGGTTTTTGCTCTCCGCGGTCGAAAAGGCTAGAAGCCTTTTGCGTGCGGACCTCAGAAAGCAGACAGAAAATTGATCGGCGCAGAAAGCTTGAGCAAGTTCTTCTAACCCACCTTATCCAACAACGCCCTGAGCTTCTTCCCCCGCTCGACAATCGCGGCCCAATTGCCGGCCTGCATGTCGGCGGCCGGCGCGATCCACGACGCGCCGGTGGCGATCACGTTCGGCTGGGCGCGGTAGTCGCGGATATTCGCCTCGGTGATGCCGCCGGTCGGGTTGAAGACCAGGTCGGCGAGCGGGCCGTAAAACGCTTTCAGTGCCGGGATGCCGCCGTTCTGCTCGGCGGGGAAGAACTTCTGCAGCTTGAAGCCGTGGCTGCGCGCCTGCATCGCCTCGGCCGGCGTGGCCACCCCGGGGATGAACGGTAGGGGCGAGGTCTTGGCGGCTTGCAAGAGTTCGGGCGTGAAGCCGGGGCTGAAGGCGAAGCGGGCGCCGGCGGCTGCTGACTTCGCCAGGTCCTCGGGCGACAGGACGGTGCCGACGCCGGCCAGCGCGTCGGGCACCTCGCGCAGGATCGCCTTCAAGGCGTCGATCGCGCAGGCGGTGCGCAGCGTCACCTCGATCACCGGGAAGCCGCCGGCGACGAGCGCGCGGGCGAGCGGCACGGCCTGGTCGACGCGCTCGATGGTCACGACGGGCACGAAGCCGGCGCGGCGCAGGGCGGCGGCGTTGTCGGATCCCGGGTCGAGCGTGCTCATGGCGTTTCCCTGTTCTCTTATATGACCGACGGCATGGCCTGGCGCGGGATCACCGCGCCGGGATGCTGGATGACGGCGGCGGCGAGGCGATGGCCTGACCGCGCGGCGTCGAGCGGCGGCGCGTCGGCGAGGCGGGCGGCGAGGTAGGCGGCGTTGAAGCTGTCGCCGGCGGCGGTGGAGTCGACCGGCTTCACGTCGCGTTCCGGCGGCACGGTGGCGGCCCTGGCGCCCTTGACCAGCACGATAGCGGCGTCGCCCGCGCTCTTGACGACGATCTCCGCTGGGCCGAGCGCCTGGATGCGCTTCGCCGTCGTCGTCGTGTCGGCGTCGCCCCACAGTGCGCGCTCGTCGTCGGCGCTGACCAGCGCGATGTCGGTGCGGCGCAGGAGGTCGGCCATGGTGTCGCGCGCCGTGGCGAGGTCGGGCCAGTTGCGCGGGCGGTAGTTGCTGTCGAACGCGACCCGGCCGCCGCGCCGGCGCAGCGCGTCGAGCGCCTGGGTCAGCCGCGCCCGGCCGTCTTCGCCGTAGAGCGACAGGCTGATGCCCGACAGGTAGACGAGGTCGTAG
>JALHOX010000363.1 GCA_022842805.1 Phycisphaerae bacterium
CATTGAGCCCCCCAAAAAACCGACCCTACTTCGCCGCCCCCTCCGCCGCCAAACTCGCACACAAAATCTCTTTGTCGTTCCGCACGAAGATGCATCGATTCGCATACGCCGGGCACGACCAGTGCACGACGCGACCCCACGCCGGATGAGTCGGCTCAATGATCTTCGCACGATCAATCTCTTCATACGCCTCGCGCGTCAGCTTGGCGATGATCAGGTCGCCGATCTCGCTCACGATGAACGTCCGTTCACCGTTCCTCACCATGAATCCCGTCGCCGAGTCCGCCTTCTTCCCATGCGTCGTCGCGTCGGTCGTCTTCCACAAGTGCTTGCCCGTCGCCACGTCGCACGCCGTCAGTTGCCCGCTCCCGTCGATCGCGTACAGCGTGTCCTCGCTCATCAGCATCGGCGAATGCACCGGCCCCACGCCGATATCGCCATCCGCCCGCCACAGCTCTTTGGCCTTCGGCGCATCCGCGGCGAGTTCCAGCATCACGCCTTTGTCCTCGATGCCCGCGACGTAAACATGCTTGCCCGCCCGCACCGGAATGTTGATCGACATGCGATGCTCGGGCATCAGCGGCACCGACCAATGCAGCGCGCCCGTCTCCGGGTTCAGCGAATTCACCGCCTCAGGATGCCAGACCAAAAGCTGCCGCGTACCGCCCGCCTCAAAAATCACCGGCGATCCATAGCCGGCCTCGCGCGCCGAGAGCGCCTTCCAGATCGTCTCGCCCGTCATCTTGTTCAGCGCGACGACGACGCTTCCCTCGCCACCCGCAACCAGCACCAGCCGTTCGCCGTCGATCAGCGGATGCGACGAAAAGCCCCAATACGGCGTGTCGCACTGGAACTTGTCATTGAGGTCCATCTCCCACATCGGCTTGCCGTCGGCCACGTTCAGACACGCCAGCCGCCCCTCGGCGCCCAGCATGTAGACCCGATCGCCGTCCACCGTCGGCGTGCTGCGCGGCCCCATCGGATAGCTGATGTGATACTCGCACGGATATGCGTATTCCCAACGCTTCTCTCCGCTCTTCGCATCGAGGCAGAGCAGCCGCTCCGTTCCTTTCAACACATTGCGAATGCCCGGACCGTCGGCCGGATCGCCCTCTTTGCGGTCGTAATCGGTGACAAACACGCGGCCGTCGGCGACCGCCGGCCCGGAGTATCCGCCGTGGATCGGCGTCCGCCACAGCACCTTCGGCCCGCCGCTGGGAAACTTGTCGACGATGCCCGTCTCGCGCCACTCGGCATCCCGCTGCGGGCCGAGCCACTGCGGCCAATCTTCGGCGCGGGCGGCGACACTGGTCGCACCGAACGCACCCGCCAACACAAGCAGCGGACGAGCAAAACGCGAAGCGCGGCGTGACCGCGACGGATGTCGATTCAGCATGACAAATTATCCTCTGATCGTGGGAGAGATTCTCGCCGAGACGCGGCGCCGCCGGCCGCCAGGCCGACCGACCCCGGCGTGCAACCCGGGGTCCCTTTTCGATGCCGCCCGCAGGGCTGCGGTTCCAATCGACGGAAATCATAACGAGGCGCGCGGGGTTCGCTTTGCGGACCTTTTTTCCGCCCCGGTGCGTAAGAGCTCCGCACAGCGGACTTTACAATCGGGGAGCATGAGCATTCTGCCCGCGCGCCGTCGCGAGTCCGACCTGCCGGGAACAGAACTCGCTTCGATCGAACGCGGGCAGAATGCTCGCACTCCCCCGATTCGAGCTCGCCGCACGCGGACCGGCGGACGGCGAACTCACCAGACATCCCACTGATTCTGCTCGACGAACGCATACGTCTCGGCGAAGCGCCGCCGCTCGACGTGGCCGTCGCAATAAGCAAAGGGCGGGCGACCGTCGTAGCGCGGCGCGTGACCGGGGATGCGCCCGCTGTGCCCCTCGATCTGCTGATCCCAATCGCCGGTGCGCGCTTCGTTGGCGAAGAGATGCGCCGGCGGCAGCGCCCGACCCTGCGACCAGTGATAGACATCACTCGCCGCGACGCCCTCGGCCCATGGATCGAAGCACATGTCGAAGTACTCGCTCGCCCAAAACGGATCGCCCTCGTTCTGAAGCGGCAGCGGCGTCGGAATCGCCACGCCGACGACCGTCGCCCACCGCGCATGCCGCAGGGCCGAATACACCGTCTCCGCCGGCCGACGAATCTGGCTCTCGCGCCGCGGCACGCCGGTGATCAGACCGTTGTCGGAGAAGGAGCCCCACATCGCGTCGAGCTCGGCGTCAGGGTCGGCAGGGTCAAACCAGAGGTTGTTTCTTCGTCGCGCGAAGCCCTCGCGATCGACGCCGCCGCGATCGACGCGGATGAACTGCTCAATCGCCCGCTGATAATTGTCAATCGCCCACCAACTGACGGTCGTCGGCTCCCCGCTCGACTCGGTCTCCATCGTTTGCGGATAACTCCCGTTGTTCTCGCCCACATACATCAGCGCCGCGATTTTGATCTGGCGCATGTTGCTCATGCACACCGCCAGCCGCCCCTGCTCGCGCGATTTGCGCAGCGACGGCAGCAGGATGCTCGTGAGCAGCGCGATGATCGCGATCGTGACGAGCAGCTCGATCAGCGTGAAGCCGGAGCGAATCGGTCTCCAGGATTCATTTCGTGGCACAGAATTCATAACGTCTCCCAATAACACAATATGTAGCACGAGGTACATTATGTGTCAACGGGAAAGCGCGACGCTGCCCAGGAAACGATTAAGGAGAATCCCCCCGCGAGGCGCCGACGCCTACTTCATGTTCGGCAGCAACTCACGCTCGATGAAGTGCGTGTCCACGTTGCCGCGGATGAAGTCGGCGTGATCCAGAATCTGCTTGTGAATCGGGATCGTGGTCTTGATCGGCCGCACGATGAACTCATTCAGCGCCCGCCGCGCCGTCGCGATCGCTTGCGCACGCGTCGGCCGATGCACCAGCAGCTTCGCGATCATCGAGTCGTAATAGGGGCTGACGGTGTAACCGGCGTAAACGTGCGTATCGAGCCGCACGCCCGGGCCGCCGGGCACCACCAGCTCGCGGATCGGCCCCGGACACGGGCGGAATCCGTCCTCCACCGACTCCGCATTGATGCGCATCTCAATCGCCGCGCCCATCTGCGGAATTTCGTCCTGCGTCATGTTCAGGTTTTCGCCGGCGGCGACGCGAATCTGCCACTGCACCAGATCCAAACCGGTCACCAGCTCGCTCACCGGATGCTCGACCTGAATGCGGGCGTTGACCTCGATGAAGTAGAAATTCTCATCCTGATCCACGAGAAACTCGCAGGTGCCCGCGGCGTAATAACCCGCCGCCTTCGCCAAACGCACCGCCGCTTCGCACAGCTTCTTGCGGGTCTTGGGGCTGATGTGCGGCGAGGGCGACTCTTCGATCAGCTTCTGATGCCGCCGCTGAATCGAGCAGTCGCGCTCCCAAAGATGCACAACGCGGCCGCTGCGGTCGCCGAGCAGTTGCACCTCGACGTGCCGCGGGCGCTCGATCAGCTTTTCGATGAACAGCGAGCCGTCTTTGAATCCCGCTTCGGCCTCGGCCCGGGCATTGCGGAATGCGGTCTTCATGGCGGCTTCGTTATGCACCGCCCGCATACCGCGTCCGCCGCCGCCCGCCGCCGCCTTGACCATCACGGGGTAGCCGATTTTGTTGGCGATCGCGACGGCTTCGTCTTCGCCATCGACCGCCCCCGGGCTGCCCGGCACGAGCGGCACCTTCGCCTCCCGCGCCACCTTTTTCGAGGCGACCTTGTTGCCGAGCATGTTCATCGACTCCACGGACGGGCCGATGAACTCAATCTTGCAATCGCGGCACATCTGCGCGAAGCGGGCGTTTTCGCTCAGAAAGCCATATCCCGGATGAATCGCCTCGACATCCGCGATCTCCGCCGCGGACAGGATCGCCGCCGGGTTGAGATACGACTGGGCCGGCGCTTCCCCGCCGATGCAGATCGCGTCGTCGGCAAATTGCAGATAGGCCGCGTCGCGATCGGCGCGGCTGTAGACCGCAACGGTGCGGACGCCCAACTCGCGACAGGCGCGGATGACGCGCAGCGCGATCTCGCCGCGATTGGCGATCAGAATTTTGCTGAACATACGGATATCCCTGCCGGCGGGCGGCGCGAACAAATCGCAGGCGCGCCCGCGGTTTGATTCAGTTGGGGGTGACCGCGAAGAGCGGCTGGTCGAATTCGACCGCCTGACCGTTGTTGACCAGCATCCGGGCGATCCGCCCCGACACCTCGGCCTTGATCTCGTTGAAGACCTTCATCGCCTCGATCAGGCAAACGACCGTGCTCGGTCCGATCGAGTCGCCGATCTTCACGAACGACG
>JALHOX010000364.1 GCA_022842805.1 Phycisphaerae bacterium
GGGCAGCACATCGTTCAGCGACTTCACGACGCCCGCCGGCGGAGCTTCGGCGACGAACGGCGGGTCTTCCATATTGTTCGCCGGCAAAAACGCCAGCAGCCGCCGACAGATGCCCACGGCCTGCTTGTCGTCGTCGGCGATGAAGTGAATGTTGCCCGAGTAATGCATGTGCGCTTCCGGGCCGCCCAGTTGCTCCGCCGTCACGTCTTCCCGCGTCACCTGACGAATCACGTTCGGCCCGGTGATGAACATCTGCGCCCGCCGCGTCTGAATCACAAAGTCGGTCATCGCCGGGCTATACACCGCGCCGCCGGCGCACGGACCGCAAATCAGCGAAACCTGCGGCACCACGCCCGACAGCAACGTGTTGTGATAAAAAACGCGCCCATACGCCGCGAGCGAGTCGATTCCCTCCTGGATCCGCGCGCCGCCCGAGTCGTTGATGAAGATAAAGGGCGTGCCGGTTTTCAGGCTCGTCTTCATCATCTCGACGATCTTGTCCCCATGCACTTCGCCCAACGCACCGCCGCCGACGGTGAAATCCTGGCTCGCCAGGTGGACGATGCGGCCTTCCACACGGGCCGAGCCCGTGACCACGCCATCAGCGGGCATGCTCTTCCCGGCCATGCCCAGGTCGGTGCAGCGATGATTCGCAAAGCCATAGCGCTCGGCGAAGCTGTTGCAATCAACCAGCGCTTCGATCCGCTCGCGGGCCGTGAGCGAGCCGGCGTCGTGCTGCTTCGCGATGCGCTCCGGCCCGCCGCCCAGTCCGACCTCTTCGCGACGGCGATGCAGTTCCAGCAGGCGCTCGCCCATGGTCGGTCCGGTCTTGATCGCGGCCGGCGCTCCGTTGGGCGGCGCTGCCGCGACGGGCGTCGTTTCGTAGGCCAAGGCTCCGCCTTGTGCCTTTTCGCCTTGCTTTTCCGGTGTCTTCGTCGAGGACATCAAGCCACCTATGCCTTCTAGTGCCGAGCGCCGCCGGCGAGCGGCGCTGGTTTTGTTGCGGCGGCGGACGGCTGGCACAGTTCGGTCAATACGCCGCCGGTGGATTTCGGATGCAAAAACGCAATTTGGGCCTGATGCGCCCCGATTCGCGGCCGTTCGTCGATCAGGCGCACCCCGACGGACTTCAGCATCGCGAGGCGCGCGGCGATGTCGTCGACCGTATAAGCCACGTGATGCACCCCTTCGCCGCGCTTCTCGATAAAGGCGGCGATGGGCGAATCGGCCGCGGTCGGCTCAAGGATCTCAAGCCGCACCGGACATTGCGAACCGCCAAGCAGATAAAACGCGACGCGCACGCGCTGCTCGGCGACTTCTTCGATCGATTCGAGCCGCGCCCCCAAGATTCGCTCGTAATAGTCGCGCTGCGCGTCGATCGAGTGAACCGCGATGCCGATGTGATTGACTGCTTTTGCTTCGATCATCGCTGCACCCTTGCTTTCGAAAAAAAGCCGCAATGTGCTGCGAACGCGACGGATTTGCGTTGGTCGTCGCGTCGATACCAAATTGTACGTGTTCGCCGCTCGTCGGTGCGCCGAAAACCGTTGAAATCAATTGGGCGCCGCGTCATCTTCGCCTCGCTTCCGCACTGTTCCGGTGCGCTTACACCCCCGCCGGCAACGTGCATCCCGCGGCAAATCGGCGTGCCGAGCGAATTCACTTCAATCCCCCTTCCACAACGCGCATCACCCCGGCCACCGCCTGCGCCGGCGTAAGCCGACCTTCGCTCACTTCCTGGCGAGCGAGCCGCAGCGCCTCCCGAGCAGCCGGCATGCGCTCGATCAGATGCGCGAGTTGCTCGGCCAGCAATGTCTCAAGCCAACGCAGATCCTGCTTCCGCCGCCGCGCTTCCAGTCGCCCTTCCCCGCGCAACCACTCCATCCGCTGCTCGATCAGCCGCCAGACTTCGTCAACGCCCGCGCCGGTCGCCGCACTGCAAGTCGTGACCGCGATCGGCGGACTGTCGCGATGCATCAAATGTGTCGTGAGCGAGAGCGCGTTGGCCGCAATCTTCGCCCGAGATTCCTGCCCGCTGTCCGCTTTGTTAACGGCGATGACATCAACCTGCTCCAAAACGCCGCGCTTCATTCCCTGCAACTCGTCGCCCGCCCCGGGAATCGCCAGCAGCAGAAAGCAATCGCACATGTCGCCGACCGCCGTCTCCGATTGCCCCACGCCCACCGTCTCGATCAGCACCACGTCATAGCCGGCGGCCTCGCACAGCAGGATCGCGTCGCGCGTGCGCCGCGCCACCCCGCCCAGCGTGCCCCGCGTCGGCGACGGACGAACAAAGCCGTTGGGGTGCGCCGAAAGCTGCGGCATGCGCGTGCGATCCGCCAAAATCGATCCGCCCGAGACACTGCTCGACGGATCGATCGCCAGCACCGCCACGCGCCTCCCCTGCCGGCAGAGCATCACGCCGCACCGTTCAATAAACGTCGACTTCCCCGCGCCCGGCACTCCGGTGATGCCGACGCGCGTGCTGCCGCCGGTCTCGCGCGCCAGCAGAGCCAGCAATTCCGCGGCCCGCGACTCGTCCCCCGGCCGGGTCGACTCGATCAACGAGATCGCCAGCCCCAGCAACGCCCGATCGCGACCCCGCACACCATCCGCCAGCGCCGCCACGCTAAGCGCGGCGTGGCTCGGTGTGGGCCGCGGGTCGGCGCTGGGCATCGGCTCGTTCACACCCGCACCGCGCAGCGCGGGCCCGCCCCGACAGGTCTGCTTTCGAGAGCATCCAGCACGCGCATCGCCGCGTCGCTGATGACCGTGCCCGGGCCGAAGATCGCCGAAACTCCCGACTCGAACAGGCGTTGATAATCCTGCGGCGGAATCACTCCGCCGACCACCACGCAAATGTCCGGCCGGCCCGCAGACGCCAGCGCCTTCACCAGCGCCGGCACAAGAGTCAGATGCCCCGCCGCCAGCGACGACACGCCGACAACGTGCACATCATTCTCCACCGCCTGCCGCGCCACCTCCTCCGGCGTCTGAAACAGCGGGCCAATATCCACGTCAAACCCAAAGTCGGCATACGCCGATGCGACGACCTTCTGCCCCCGATCGTGACCGTCCTGCCCCATCTTCGCCACAAGAATGCGCGGCCGTCGTCCCTCGCGCTCCGCGAATCGCGCGGTCCGCTCGCGCACCGCGCTCAACCGCGCATCTCCCGCGCCGGCCTCCGCCGCATAAACGCCGCGCGTGGTCTGCACCACCGCTTCGTGCCGGCCAAACACCTCTTCGAGCGCCTGCGAAACCTCCCCGACCGTCGCCCGAGCGCGAACCGCGTCGATCGCGAGCGCCAGTAAGTTCCCGGTGCGCTCGCGTGCGGCGCTCGTCAGCGCCGCAAGCGTTCGCTTCACCGCGCCCGCGTCGCGACCCGCGCGCAGCTCGCGCAGCCGCGCACATTGCGATTCACGCACCGCCGTATTGTCGATCTTCAATACATCGATCGCGGCGTCTTCGCGCGGCTGAAATCGGTTGACGCCCACCAGCGTCTGCGTGCCCGCGTCCAGGCGCGCCTGTGTTCGGGCCGCCGCCTCTTCGATGCGCAGCTTCGGAATGCCGGCCTGAATCGCCTTGGCCATGCCGCCGAGTTGCTCCACCTCCACGATGTGCTCCCACGCCCGGTGAGCCAGATCGTGCGTCAGCCGCTCCACAAAGTAAGACCCGCCCCACGGGTCGACCACGCGACACGTGTCGGTCTCCATCTGCAGAAACAGTTGCGTATTGCGGGCGATTCGCGCCGAAAAATCCGTCGGCAGCGCCAGCGCCTCATCCAGCGCATTGGTATGCAGGCTTTGCGTATGCCCCTGCGTCGCGGCCATCGCCTCAACGCACGTCCGCACCACATTGTTGTAAACATCTTGCGCGGTCAGCGTCCATCCGCTCGTCTGACAGTGCGTCCGCAGACACAGGCTGCGCGGGTTCTTCGGGTTGAACGGGCGGATCACCGTCGCCCACAGCAGCCGCGCCGCGCGGAGCTTCGCAATCTCCATGAAATAGTTGCTGCCGATCGCGAAGAAAAAGCTCAGCCGCGGCGCAAAGTCATCGACGCTCAGCCCGCGCTCCAGACCGATCCGCACATATTCCAGCCCGTCGGCGATCGTGTACGCCAGCTCGATGTCGGCCGTCGCCCCCGCCTCCTGCATGTGATAGCCGCTGATCGAAATGCTGTTGAACTTCGGCATCTCCCGTGCGCAATACGCGAAAATGTCCCCCACAATCCGCAGACTCGCGTCCGGCGGATAGATGTACGTGTTGCGGACCATGAACTCCTTCAGAATGTCGTTCTGAATCGTGCCCGCCAGCCGCCCACACGCCACCCCCTGC
>JALHOX010000365.1 GCA_022842805.1 Phycisphaerae bacterium
GCTTTCGACCAGGCGGATGCCGGCGCAGGCCAGACGGCGGCCGTCCGTGGCGACCATGTTGAGCCGCTTGTCGCGCTTCTTCCAAAGGATGCCGTTGATGGCATAGCGGCCCGTCTCGCGGGCGGCGGCGTAGCTGGTCGAGGCGATGGCGCGCTGCAAATCGCGCCCGTCGACCGTCAGGTCGGGGTCTTCGGCGAAGACCGGCACAGGCGGAAACTCCGCGGCGCTCTGCACGAAAATCTTGAACTCGCTCCGCTCGCCGCTGATTACGCAGTGGCGGTCGTTCACGGTGAACTTCAGCTCGACATCGGCGCTCTCGCGGACGATCTGCAAGAGACGATCGGCGGAGACGACGGCTTGTCCGCCGACGTCGACCGTCAGACAGGGAATCGACATCCGCAGGCCCGTTTCGCCGTCGGTCGCGGTCAGCTCGAGCGTTTCGTCGACGACATCGAGCTTGACGCAGCTCAGAATCGGACGCGTCGTGCGGCCCGAAGTGAGCAACGAGACTGCGGAGAGGGCTTCGAGCAATTCCTGACGAGGCAGACGAACCTTCATCGCTTCCGCACCTTCATAGTGGACGGCGACCACGGCGCACGCAGGTTCGCGCCGAAGCGGAGGCAAAACCCCCGCTCGTCGCGGTCGTGCGTCTTTTGAACCGCTATAGAGCGTGCTTTCGGCACGCTTCCTAACCCACGAATTGTACGCGGGATCGCAGCGATCCGAAAGTGCCGACCGCGATACACTGCCGACCATGGTCCTGCGTGCCAACACCATTTGCCTCGCCGGCGCGATGCTGTCTCTGGGCGTGTTGCTGGCGGGTTGCGGGCGGTCGCCTGCACAGGGCAGCCGCTATCAGAACTTCGCCGGCGAACTGACCGGACGGTGGGTCGAGACCGGGCGGGTGGCGATGACGGTCGGGTCGATCTGGGCCGGGTCGGCGGGGCCGCCGCGGAAGCTGGAGGGGTTTATCACATCTGATTCGGAGGTGTACCTCAACGACCGCGTGGTGGGGCTTGAGGAGCTTTCGGTCGGGGACAAGGTGCGTGTGATCGGCTATTTTGAACCCGGAGAAGCGGATCAGTTTTGGGTGGCGCTGGCGTACGCCGAGCGCGAGATGCCGACGCCCGCTTCGGTTGATTTTTCCGCCGCCGCGACGCAAGCGACGGCTTCTTCGCCGACGAGTCAGGAGGACAAGCGCGATGAGTGAGATTCAGCTTCAGACAAAAATTCGCCAGGTGCATGCGATCGAGGTTCTGGATAGTCGCGGCTTTCCGACAGTGAAAGCGGTGGTTCGCTGCGAGGGGTGGGTCAGCGGATCGGCGATGGTCCCCAGCGGCGCATCGACAGGCGAAAACGAAGCGGTCGAACTGCGGGATGGGGACAAGTCGCGCTATGGCGGCAAGGGTGTTTTGAAGGCGGTCGAGCATGTTAAAGAGGTGATCGCCCCCGCGCTCCGCGGCATGAGTGCTTCGGATCAGGAAGCGATCGACGCGCGCATGCTCGAACTCGATGGCACCGCCAATAAGGGCAAACTCGGCGCAAACGCGATCCTGGCCGTGTCGGTCGCGTGTGCGAAGGCAGCGGCGAAGGCCGCCGGACTGCCCCTCTACCGCTACCTCGGGGGCGCATCGGCTCACCGCCTGCCCGTCCCCATGCTCAACATCCTGAATGGCGGCAAGCACGCCGACAACACGGTCGATTTTCAGGAGTTCATGGTGCAGCCCTGGGGCGCGAAGACCTTTCGCGAGGCGCTGCGCATGGGGGCGGAGATCTTCCATTCGCTCAAGGGCGTCTTGAAGAAGAAGGGCTACAACACCGCGGTCGGCGACGAGGGCGGCTTTGCGCCGAGCCTCAAGAGCAACGACGAGGCGTTTGAGCTGATCGCGACCGCAGTGGAGCAGGCGGGCTACAAGCTGGGCAAGGACGTTTGGTTCGCGCTCGACCCCGCGACGAGCGAGCTTTGGAACGAAGCCCACGCCCGTGGCAAGACGGGTTATTGCTTCTTCAAGAGCCAGCCAGACCGCATCGTCAGCAGCGACGAGATGATCGCCTACTGGGCCGAGAAGTGTCGCCAGTGGCCGATTCGCAGCATTGAGGACGGCCTCGCCGAAAACGACTGGGCCGGCTGGAAAAAGCTGACGACGCAACTCGGCGGCAAGACGCAGCTCGTGGGCGACGACCTATTCGTCACCAACGTCAAATACCTGCGCCGCGGCATTCAGGAGCAGTGCGGCAACGCAATCCTCGTCAAGATCAACCAGATCGGAACGCTGACCGAAACCCTGGCGGCGGTGAACCTCGCCCTGCGAAATGGCTTCGGCGCGATCATGAGCCATCGCAGCGGCGAGACCGAGGACACCACCATCGCCGACCTCGCGGTCGCCACCGGCGTGGGGCAAATCAAGACCGGCAGCGCCAGCCGCAGCGACCGCATCGCGAAGTACAACCGGCTGCTGGCCATCGAGGACGAACTGGGCTCGCAGGCGGTCTATTCGGCGGATATCTGGAATCGCGGGTAGCCGCCGCGAAGGCCATGCGGCGCATTCGCCACCCATGCTGCAGACACCGCTCAACACGCTGCTCTTCTGGATCATGATCGCGCTCGGCGCGGCGCTGCTCGCGCCGTGCCTGCTGCTGCCGCCATGGTTTGAATTTCAAGCCGTACGGCAACTGGGCGAGCAACGGGCAGCGCGAGTGGAGGAGTTGCGTCAGCAGCTCAAGGCGCTCGAGCAGCAGAATAAGTTTCGCGACGATCCGGCCTATCTGGAACGTCTGGCGCGAGAAGAATTCGGCATCGGCCTGACCGACGCGCAGACGCACCGCATCCGCCCCGAGGCACTCGAGCAGGCTGCGGCGGTCGTCGCGACGCTCGAGCCCGATTCGCAGCCGACCGCCGTCTCGGCCGCAGCAGAACTGGCCGCGAAGATCGACGAGTTAGTCCAAAGCCACCCCGAGATGCGGCTGTTTGTCGCCCCACGGACGCGGTCAATCTTCATGGTGCTGGGCGGGAGCACGCTGCTGGTGGCGCTGGTTTTGCTCTGTCGCCAACTGCCGGAAACGGAATAGCGGCAGGCGCGACAACCTGCGTGACGGTGACGCACATCTGTCCGATATAGCGCACTGGTCTGCGGCGGGCCGGGATCAGGGGCGGCGCTCGGGCTCGAATTCTTTGCCGCACTCCGGACACCGATTGCTTGTAAGACCCGTCAGGTCGTAATCGCAGTTTTTGCAGAAGCCGACCTGGCGCCCTTCGGCAATGCCCCCGATCCACCAGCCGATCACCGCACCGGCGATGGGCGGCGTCAACATCGCGCCGAGCGCTGTTCGCAATCCAATCACTGTCGGGCCAAGCAGCAAGTACCCGAACATCGAAACGAAGCCGCAGCCACAACAACTCGCGAGACACCCAAGGGCCGCTCCGCCCGCGACCCAGCCTGCCCGACGATCAATTCGACGATTTCGTCGTTGTTGGGCTTCGTCATCCACCGTCCGAGCCCCTCCCCCCTACCGCTTCCGCCGCCCCTTGCTCTTCGGCTTCCATGGTCCCTCGCCATCGCCGCCCGCGCTGTCGCGCTTGGAGTTTGACCGCGCAGGGCGTGCGTCCACTGCGGCGATCTTCAGGTGCGGCGCGTCTTTCAGCTTCTTGATGTGATCGCGCAGCGCCGCGGCCTTTTCGAAGTCGAGGTCTTGCGCCGCTTGCAGCATCTCGCGCTCCAGCTCCGTCAGCAGCTCGTCGCGGTCATATTCGCCTTCGTCGGCCTTCACAGCCTCGCGCACGCGGCGCATCGCCGCCACCTCGGTCAGAAGCCCCTGACGAATCGACTTGCGAACCGTGTCGGGCGTAATGCCGTGGTCTTCGTTGTACTTCAACTGAATCTTGCGACGGCGATCGGTCTCGTCGATCGCGCGGCGCATCGATTCGGTGACCTTGTCGCCATAGAGGATGACCTTGGCGTTCACGTTTCGGGCGCAGCGACCGATCATCTGGATCAGACTCGTCTCGCTGCGCAGGAAGCCCTCTTTGTCGGCGTCGAGGATGGCGACCAGCGAGACTTCGGGCAGGTCGAGCCCTTCGCGGAGCAGGTTGACGCCGATCAGCACGTCGAAATTGCCCAGCCGCAACTCGCGCAGGATTTCGACGCGTTCGAGCGTGTCGACTTCGCTGTGCAGATAGCGGCCGCGCAATCCGGCCTGCTGCACATAGGCGGCGAGGTCCTCGGCCAGCCGCTTGGTGAGCGTGGTCACGAGGATGCGATCGCCCGCCGCGATGCGCTCCTGAATCTGCTGCAACAGGTGCGGCACCT
>JALHOX010000366.1 GCA_022842805.1 Phycisphaerae bacterium
CCCGCGAGTCGTCGCCCATTGCGGTGAACGGCGATGACCACCGCGTCGTAGCGCCCGCGAAAGTTCGCCTCGCGAATGCCTTGGCCGATCAGGGGGCTGCTGGCGCTAATCACCGCTTCGCTCAGCCGCCGGCGACCGCCCGTCGCGGTGAATTCGAAGCTGATGTCCGGCGAAGCGATCAGGCCGGGAATCTTGGTCAGGTCCGCAATCGTCGTGACCACGCCGGTGAAGATCAGCCGATCGCCGGCCCGCAGTCGCTCGTCGGGCTCCACCGGCGCGATCGAGTCCTCCCCGCGCGAGATTTCGATCAGAAACAGCCCGGGTAAGCCGCGCAGGCCGGCCTGCTGCACGCTCTTGCCGATTAACGGGCAATTCTCGGCCACCACCAGTTCGGTCAGAAACTCGCGGCGATGCTCGCCCAATTGCTCAATGAACTCACGACGGTCGGGCAAAAGGCTGGGCAGGCACAGCACCAGATATAGCCCGCCCAAAATCGCCAGCGGCACGCCGACAGCGCTCAACTCCCACATGCCGATTCCGGTCGCGAGCGACGCCACGCCCGATTGTTTCATCTGCCCATGCACAACGAGGTTGGTGCTGGTGCCGATCAGCGTGCAGACGCCGCCCAGGATCGAAGCGTAGGACAGCGGCAGCAGCAGCCGCGAGACGGGGATGCGCCGCTTGCGGGCCCATTCGACCAGCGCCGGCATTCCCATCGCCACCACGGTCGTGTTGTTGAGAAACGCCGAAAAGCCGATGGTCGTGCCGACGACACGACCGACCGCCGCGGTCGCGGTCTGCACGTTGCCCAGCACGCGCTGCGTGGCCGCTTCGAGAATGCCGGTGTCGACCAGCGCGCGGCCGACGATGAACAGCGCGCCGATCGTCAGCACGCCCTCATTCATGAAGCCCGCCAGCGCGTCCTTAGGACTAACGATCCCGGCGCAGCCGAAGATCGCCAGCCCGCCGACGAAGATGATGTCCGCCAGATGCGCATAGCGCACCAGCCCGACGATCAGCGCCGTCATCACCGCCAGCGTAAACCAGCCCTGCCAGGTCAGCGCGGCGGCGGCAGATTCGGCGGCCAGGATCATGCGCCGCGCACCTCGCGTCCGCGCGTCCGCCAGGCGAGGACGGCCATGAGAACGGTCGCGATGAGGCTGAAGGGCAGCATCGCCGCGAAGAGCGGAATCCACTTTTCCTTGTCGGTGTCGATCAACATCCCCAGCACCCAGCCGGCCAGAATCGCCCCGAAGTATTGGAACGAGTTGATCACGCCCAGCGCGAAGCCCGCCATGTGCCGCCCGCCGATATCCATCACCGCCGCCGAGCCGATGATGGAGTGGCTCGTGTTGCAGGTGAGCGAAATCAGCACGAGCGCGGTGCACGCGACCGTGACGGAGGCGTAGGGGCTGTATCCGAGAATCCAAACGCTCGCCGCAATCACGACTGTCTCCAGCCCGTAGAGCAGTGCCGCCACGGGCGAGCGCCGGCTCCGAAAGACCTTATCGGAGAGCCAGCCGGCCGCGAAAGAGCCGACCACCGCCGACGCCGGCAGCAAAAACCCCATCCAGCCAAAGGCCGGGTCTTGCTTGCCGACATGCCAGACGTTGTCGAGATACTTGAAGGCCCAAAAATCGGTCGCGCGCCGAACAAAGCCGGTGCAGAAATAAGCGGCGGCGTTCACCCAAACCAGCGGATTGCTCGCGATCGTGGCGAAGACCACGCTCAGCGGCGGCTGCGGCGCGGGGGTTTCAATGTCACGCGCGCCCGGATCAACCGGAATCGAATAGCCCGCGTCCTCCGGCGTATTGCGCACCGTCAGCCACGAGACGACGAGAATCACCGCCAGGATGATGGGCGGCACGACGAACATCGTGCGCCAATCGAGCTTGCCGATCGTGAAAAACGCGACGCCGAAGAGCGCGAACGAAAAGCCGCCCAGCAAATACTTGCTGAGTTGATTCACGCTGATCGCGCCAAGCTGAATCATCGCCCCAAAGATGCCGGAGAATTGCCCGCGCTCCGTGCGACGAAACCAGGCCGTATTGATCTTCACCATGCCCGGCGAACCAAACGCCTGGCCATAGCCATCGAAGAGCCGGATCACCACGAAGCCGACCAGCAGCACCGCCGCGTCGAGCCCCCAGGTCGAATACCAGCCAAAGGCGAGATTGAGCACGATCGTCGCCAGCGCGCCGATCGCCATCGATTGCTTGCCGCCCAGCGCGTCGGCGAAGAGCCCGTTCACGAACGTGCCGACGGCGTAGCCCAGGTCGCGGGCCGTGCTCATCTGCCCGGTCTGCTGGTTGTTGTACCCCAGCTCCTTGGCCATCTCGGGTGTGACGGTGCTCAGGTTGTAGCGGCAGAGGTAATAGGCCGCGTACAGCAACCCCAGGAAGAACCAGTTTCGAACACGCCGCGCGCGGAATCCGGGCGGATAGTCGTGAGCCTGCAGCGTTGAAGGCGCGATCGATTCCATTGAATTCCGCGTGCGGGGCGAGGTTCGGAGTTTGGGCGAAGACGAGCGAAGCGTTGTAATCGCGAGTTCAGAGCGCTGCAACGGCAAGGGCGGCGGACGCAACCAATGTAGGCCGACGCAAACGCGAAGAACGCCGGCAACGCGGATCGCTCGCCGAGCGACCCGCGGCCATCCCGCCGACGGAGAAACACGCGTCGCCTACCATCGCCGGTCATCAGACACCTGTTTTGCGCGGAGTACTCCCGCTGCCCGACAAACGCCGATCGCCTAGCGCCGTGCGCGTTCGCGCACAGGGCCAGGCCACCGGGCCACGCGTTGATCAAACTCGCGCCGCGTCTGACAAAAAAACACAATTCGCGCGTTGACGAAAAATCGCCGGATTCTGTCGCGCAAGTTTCGATCAATAAACAACTTAGAACCATAAAGCCGGGCCGCGCGACGATCGCCGCGCCGCGCCGCTCGCGGCCCGCTCCCGCGTCCCCAAAACTCTCGCCCCGCCGCTTTCCCGCCGATTTTCATTGACGAATGTCGTCTTCGACGGCAAACTCATAGAGTCTTTCGGCGTCAGGAGTTGCGAACATGCCGGTGCCCGCGATCCGTCCCCTGGGGGACAAAGTGCTCATTCAGCGCAGCGTCGCTGCCGATCGAACCAGCGGCGGCATCGTGCTGCCCGACAGCGCCAAGGAAAAACCGAAGCGCGGAAAAGTGATCAGC
This sequence comes from Phycisphaerae bacterium, assembly GCA_022842805.1. GTDB lineage: Bacteria > Planctomycetota > Phycisphaerae > UBA1845 > Fen-1342 > JALHOX01. The sequence continues at coordinate 3,197 of JALHOX010000366.1, forward strand.
GTCGGCGACGGCCGGTTGCTCGACAGCGGCAAGCGCAAACCGCTGCAGATCAAACAGGGCGATCAGGTGCTATTCAGCAGTTATGCAGGTACCGAGATTAAGCTCAACGGCGAAGAGCTGCTGATCGTCGAAGAGAGCGAGATCCTCGCGATTCTCGACTGAGCGCGCCCAGGCAATCGACACCGCCGGGCAGATCGTTTCGACGATCGAAAGACCGATCCCAGCTAGCGCACACGGATGTTGAAGCATCCGATTCAGGCCGATACGGAGAGAGCCATGGATCCGAGAATCAGGAGCGCGGTCGCCAACGCCGTCGACCTGGTCAACGCCAATGCCGGCCGGGCGACAGTTCATCTACTGTTTCACGGCGAGCCGGAGCTGGACTTCGTCGCCAATGCTGCCCGACTCGAGGGGGATGTCTTCAAGTTCGAAGCGGGGATCGAAGCCTTTTCCGGAAGCGTGGACGAGCTCGCGGAAATCCGCACTGAGCTTGTGAACTAACTCGCGGGCGGCTTCTTCAGCGATCGTCGAAATCATGGGGCGCGCGCCTAGCGCCGCTTCCCTTTCCGAAAACCCTTTGGCGGTTTTCCACCGGATTTCTTCGTCGCACCGCCGCGCTTATCCAATCGCTTTCCGCCGGGCTTGCGCATCGCCGGCAGCTCGCGCTCAACCTTGCCGATCGGCGCGTCTTCCGCCGGCGCCAGGGCCAGCTCCAGCCGCTGCGCGTCGACCGCGTCGATCACCACGCGAATCGCATGGCCGATGCGCAGCACCCGCCGCGAACCGCGCTCCACCAGAGCCCCGCGCGTCTGGTCCACTTCCCAGAATCCCGGCCGCAATTCGCTGATCGGGATCAGCCCTTCCGCCAGCCAGGGTTGAATCTGCACAAATGCCCCAAATCGCTCGACCGACGTCACCACGCCGTCGCACACTTCGCCGATCCGCTTCTCGAGCATCGTCAGCAGCAGGATCGTCCGCGCTTCGCGCTCCGCTTGCTGCGCCGTGCGCTCCGTCCGGCTCGTATGACGGGCGGCGTCCGCCAACGTGGTCGGCGCCGGCCGCTCGGCGGCATCGGCGATAGGCCGCCGTTTCGCCTTGCCGC
>JALHOX010000367.1 GCA_022842805.1 Phycisphaerae bacterium
GAGCGTGGCGCGCAACAGCGTGGACAAGTACCTGCGGCTGGCGACGGCAGCTGGCGTCCAGCAGGATGGTGAGCCGCCCGGGGAAGAGGTGGTGCGGCAGTTGGTGGCACAGTCCCGGCCAGGGCCGCGGCCGGGAAGCGTGGCCGCGCCGGGACGGACGCTCATCCGCCCGGTACCGCTCGAAGGTCCGGGCATAGGGCACGTCGCCGCCGTAGCGCCGGGTGCGGGCGAATTCGAGGTCCATGAGGTGGCGGAAGTGGGCGTGGTTCCAGAGGCCGGTGAGGCCGTCGGTAAGGGCGGCGAAGTGGAGGCGTTCCTGGAGTCGGCTGATGCGCATGCCGTTGCGGAGGCGGGCGCACATCTCCTCGAAGTCGTAGGGCTTGAGGATGTAGTCGTCGGCACCGATGTTGAGCGCGAGGCGCTTGGTCTCGCGGTCTTCGCAACTGGTCACGATCATGAAGTAGGTGCCGGAGAGCGAAGGGTCGGAGCGGACCTGGCGGCAGACATCGAGGCCGCCCAGGCCGGGGACGAGCAGGTCGCAGACAACGACGCGCGGGCGATATTCGCGGACGCGCTCGATGCCGGTGCGGCCGTCGGCGGCTTCGAGGACCGAGTACTGCGACTGCAAGCGCGACATCAGATACTGCCGCTGGGCCGCGTCGTCTTCGATCACACAGATGTCGACAGCGTAGGGCTTCATTCGCACCAGCCAGGGGCGTTGGTTTTGGGGCGTACGCGGCGCGAGACGCCGCGCTTTCGTGCGCTGCGATTGGATATCGACACAAAGCGTGCGCGGGTGCGTTAGATGGGGCTGCGGGGGACGAATCGTCGTCGGGCGGGGCGCAGGCCGCTACTTTGCGGGCTGCGCGTCCGATAGCATCATGGGCGGGCAAGACGAGGTTCCGATATCCGATGCGGATCACGCTTTCGACGCTGCAATCCATGCGCGAGCGCGGCGAAAAGTTCGCCATGCTGACGGCGTATGACTATCCGACGGCGCGGATTGCGGCGGCGGCGGGGGTGCATTCGCTGCTGGTGGGCGACTCGATGGGCAACGTCGTGCTGGGGCATACGACGACGCGGGAGGTACCGCTCGAGTTCATGCTGGTGCTTTCGGAGGCGGTGCGTCGCGGAGCGCCCGAGGTCTTTTTGGTGGGGGACGTGCCGTTTGAGGCGATGAGATCGGCAAAGGCGACGCAGGCTGCGGCGCGGCGTTTTGTGGCGAGTGGGTGCGACGCGGTGAAGATCGAGTGCGCGCAGAGCGACGTCGACACGGTGCGCGCGATCGCGGCGGAGGGCGTGGTGGTCATCGCGCATCTGGGTCTGCGTCCGCAGCAGGTCGTGTCGCCTGATGGGTATCGGGCGCAGGCGCGGGATGCGGCGGGGATCGCGGCGCTGGTGGCGGATGCGCGGGCGATGGCGGAAGCGGGGGCGAAGATGATTCTGCTCGAAGCGGTGCCGGACGAAGCCGGGGCGGCGGTGGTGGCGGCGGTGGGTGTGCCGGTGGTGGGCTGCGGGGCGGGTCCGGCGTGTGATGGGTTTGTGGTGGTGACGCCGGACATGTTGGGTTGGAGCGAGGGACGTCCGCCGCGATTTGTGCCGGTGTTGGCGGATGTGCGAGGCGAAGCGGTACGCGGGATGCGTGCGTACGTGGAGGCGATCGCGAAGCGCGAATATCCGGGGCCGCAGCATTCGTATGCGCTGCGCGGGGGCGACGCGCCGAAAGGTTCGCCGTGAGCGGGCGTGCGGCGCCGGCGATGTGCGTGGTTTGCGGCGGGGCGCCGGGCGTGGGGCCGCGGCTGCCGACGGGCGCGGCTTCGCGGCGTTGCATTCGCTGTGGGCTGGTTTGGTGGGATTGGCCCGAGTTCGAGCCTGCAGCGCTCTATGACCGCGACTACTTTCAATCGACGCAGCATGCCAAAGGTTACGACGACTATGCCGCATTGGAGCCGGGCGTGCGGCGGACGGCGCGGCTGCGGCTGGGTCGGCTGGAGCGATGCGTGCGGCTTGGGAGTGAATCGGGCGCGGGGGACAAACGGCGACTATTTGAGATCGGCTGCGGGACGGGCGTTTTTCTGGATGAGGCGCGGGCGGCGGGCTGGGAGGTTTGCGGCGCTGAGGTGAGCGCGTATGGGGCGGCGCAGGCGGCGCAGCGCGGCTTGCGGGTGGAGCGGGCGGCGATCGAAGAGCTGCGACCGACAAGCGAAAAGTTTGATTGCGTGGCGATGTGGGATGTGATCGAGCATTTGCGCGACCCGGATGGAGCGATCGCGTTTGCGGCTTCGATCCTGCGGCCGGGCGGATGGATGGCGCTGAGCACGGGCGATGTCGACTCGCTGGCGGCGCGCGTCAGCGGCAGCCGCTGGCACTTGTACAACCTGCCCGAGCATTTGTTTTTTTTCACGGTGCGGAGCCTGCGGGCGTTGCTGGCGCGGCACGGCTTTGAGACAAAGCTGGTGGTGCGCGAGTGGCAGTGGGTGCCGGCGTCGTACCTGGTCGAGCGGCTGAGCAAGACGCTGCTGCGCCGGCAGACGCGGCCCGGCGCGGGGCCGCGCTGGCTGTTGCCGGCGACGCTGTTCGACATTGTCGGCCTCTATGGCCAGTTGCGCGAGGCGGGGGCCGCACGGGAACCGGGTCGATGAGCACGTCGGCACAGGGGCCGTTGAAGCCGAGCGAGCTGACGGCTCTGGGGCCATTTCGGCGGCTGGGTCGCGAGGTGCACTGCTTCGGCGAGATCGACAGCACGAATCAATTCGTCATGGCGCAGGCCGACGCGCTGAGCGACGGCGCGATTGTGGCGGCGGAGTGGCAGAGCGCGGGGCGGGGGCGATTTGCGCGGCGCTGGGAGGCGCCGCGGGGCGCGTCGATTTTGCTGACGGTGTTGCTGATTGAGCAGGAACGGAGCGACGTGGCGCGGCTGGCCTCGCTGCTGGGTGCGGTGGCGGCTTGCGAGGCGATCCGCGAGGCGACCGGCTGCGAAGCTGCGGTGCGCTGGCCCAACGATGTGACGATCGACGGGAAGAAAACGGCGGGAGTCCTGAGCGAAACGCGCTTGCTCGGGACGCGGGAGCGACGGGCGATCGCGCTGGGGATCGGCGTGAACTGCTGGCAGCAGGCGGCGCACTTTCCGCCGGAGCTGCGCGAGAAGGCGACTTCGCTTGAGTTGTGTACGGCCAAGCCGGTTTCGCGGAGCGATGTTGCGGCGCGGCTGATTCGGTTGCTCGACGACTTGCTTTGGCGGACGGAGCGGGAGGGGCCGGACGAACCGATGGCGCGCTGGCGGCGGCTGTGCGGGGACATCGGGCGGCGTGTTACACTTCGCGCCGACGGCGGAACTTATCAGGGCGTCGTACTCGATATCGACGCCGAAGGCGCACTTTTGGTCCAACTGGACGTCGGCGGAAGACTCTCATTTGACGCGGCGCGGACGACGCGACTCTGGGGCGACGAGCACGACCAAGCGTCGTGAGGCGGATTCCGCGCCGCCGGGCGGCGGGACGGTTGCGCTGCCGGCGCGGCTTTCTCGAGCGACGGTGGTGGAATCTGCCGATCGCGGGGCGGGGCATCGGCTGGCGAGCGCGGCGCCGCTGCTGTGCTTGATGCTGTCGGGCATCGGCCTGGGGGCGGGGCTGCGGCAACTGGGCGGGGCGTGGAGCGATCATTGCGCGGATCCGGTGCTGCGCGCTCGGCTTTTTGGCACGGCCCTGCTGGCGGGCGGGCTGCCGGCGATCTGGCTGCCGTTGTTGCTGCTGCGGCGATTTGTGGACGACGCGGCCCGGCACGCGACGGAGGACGCACGTCGCGGGCGGGCGGCGTTTGGCGCGATGCTCAATGCGGGGGCGTTTTTGGCCGGAGCGGCGACGTGGGCGCTGGCGCCGCGGCTGGTGGGCTGGGTTGAGTCGTGGCGGAGCGATGTGATCGCGTGGGTGATCGCGCCGACGGATTGGTTGCGGATCGGGGCGGCGGGACCGCTCGTGCTGGCGACGGCGCTGCTGAGCGCGCTGACATTGCTCATGCTGCTCTCGTGGCGGGGGTGGATTCGGAGCATCTGGGATGAATCGCCGGCGGCGCCGATCGGGCTGGCGCTGGCGCTGTTGGGGGTGGCGGTGGTCGGCCTGCGCGACACGCCGACGGGTGCGGGGGAGATGGGTGTGTATCTTTCGATTGGGGCGTGGTGCTGCGAAACCAGACAAGTTTGACGCAGGTGAAGAACGACTCCATCACCTCCTCGCCGCGCATCGTCAACGCCACCACCGCGCGCTGCGTTACCAAGCC
>JALHOX010000368.1 GCA_022842805.1 Phycisphaerae bacterium
CCCCCGGAGCTCGCCGCGGCGCAGCAAGTGACGATGCAAACGCCGGTGCCGCCCCCGAATCCGCCGTGCCCGCCGGCGGCGATGGCGCCGACGATGAGCCCGACGACAACGGCTTCCTCGATATGTAGTGGTTCGCTCGTTCAGCGATGAGGCGCGCCGATCGCTCCAAACGCGCGCCCCAGGAGTTCGACAGTGGCAGCAATCCCGCGCGGTCTCGAATCCGCTCCCGCTCAGGCCCGGACCAACCCGGAAGCCTCCGTCGCGCCGGATTTCCCGACGCCCGCCGCGCAATTCAATTCCCTCGTCATCCGCCCCGAATACCGCATCAGCCTGCGACCAGGCTTCATCGACGACCTCTGCCGCCACGAACCCAACACCCCCGAAGGCCGCATGGAGCGGCTTCAGATTCTGGGTTGGTTCTACTTCCCCCTCGGCCACCGCAAGGCCCGCGTCCGCGACGCCGACCCCAGCAACGACGCCTACACCGTCGCTTGGAACTGGGTCCGCGATCGAGTCATGGACCCCTCGCAACACCTGACCGAGGCCGCCGCCGACGCCGAAATCCAACGCCGCCTCGAACGCGGCGTACTCGTCGGCGGCACGCTGCCGCGCGCCGCTCGCGACGGCGTCGCGCCCACCAACACCAACTTCCGCAAGTTGCGCTGGCCCGGCGCATACACCTACTTCGACGGCGCCAACAACGAGTTCCCCAACCCCAACCGCGACCCGGCTTATAACCTCGGCTTCGGCCGCGATCTTTATGCGATCGAATCGCTCTACCTGCGCGACAATCCCGCCCTCCACAAAATCCCGCTCGTCGTGCATGTCGAGCGCCGCCTCACGCCGCGAAGTCGCTGGGAGCCCGCGCCCAATGCGATGGTCTATTTCCAGTTGATCACCCCCTACAACCTGCCCGCCTTCGCGCCGGGCACGGGCTTCACGGCCCAGTTCAATCGCCCGCCCCTGCGCGGCAGCACCGTCGGCCCGCCCGCCGCCGCCGCCGGCATGGGCCCGCGCCGCCGCATCGACGCACAGGAAGCCCGAAATCCGAACGCCACCGACCCGCAGGTGAACAACTGCCACGACGACCGCGGCGGCAAGCGCGGCCGCGGCAATTTCGCCTCGGGCACCGACGTCGCCAACGTCATCTTCAGCACCCGCAGCACCCCAGGGTTCAACGCCGCTCACACCGCGCCCGTCGCGCGCCGCTTGCAACATGATCCCTACCCCGTGCCCGAGGCCGTCGCCAACAACGGTGCCGACCACGTTCACGCCGTCCGCGCTCGCACCAACGCACAAGGCGACGCCGGTGTGATCTTCATGCCCTCTCGCTGCGGCGGCGATCGCTATCGCATCCGCGTCTACCTCGGCCCGCCCACGATTCCATCCAACGGCGCCGACGCCACCGCCGTCCGCGTCGACACCGGCACCTTCGTCGTCTGGCGACAAATGCGCATCAGCCGCTACGTGCAGATGCCGAACAACGCGCCCGCGGCGGAGCTGGTGCGCGCCGGCGCGCAGTGGCCCTACAACCTCACCGACATGAGCGCACCGCCTGTGCGCAGCAATAGCGAGATGTATCGCGCCGCGGCCTTCGTCATCCGCATTCCGCCGACCCCCCCCCCCCCGCCCGGCGGCCCCGCGCCCGCGCCGCCCGCCATTCAGAATGTCGGCATGGCCGACGCCTCGCTCGATCGCACCGGCAACAGCCACACCGGCGGCACCACGTTCGACGGCATCCGTCAGCAATTCGCCAAGGCCTTTTGCGAGATCACGCCCGACAAGCCGGGCAATTTCCCCGAGCCGATGACGCAGACCGACTGGGCCGACGCCATGGATGCGTGCATCACCGCCGCCACCCCCCGAAGAGCGTCCCTCGGCCTGGCCAACCTCGACCTGCGCGTGCTGCTTTATCGCGAGGCCGGCAGCCCCATCAACGTCAACAACGCCATGTGCCTGATCCCCATGCGCACCGTCGAAGACTACAACACGAATCGCGGCGCAGGCGCGCCCGCGCTGCCGATTCGCGCATCGATCGGCGGCGGCCCCACCAACAATCTGGCAACCCGCATCGACAACCTCTTCAGCCTCATTCTTCTGCCCGCCTTTCAGTTCTCGCTCTCCCGCCGCGGCCTCATCCCCGGCATCGTCATGACCCAGGGCCCGGGCGGCTCGACCTGGCAGATGTTCGGCAATCCGCCGGGCGGTGTCGGTATCAGCAATTTCAGCGGTATCTCCACTCACTTCCGCGGCGCCCTCGTCTGGTGGGGCAACCGCTTTTACGCCTCGGCGATCGGGACGGGCGGCTTCTACGATCTCACCAGCAACTGGATCCACGAACTCGGCCACGCGCTCTACCGCGACCACGCGCCGGGCGGCGGAACGGGCGGCGCGGTCGCAGCCGAACACGACCCGGTCGCTCACACCTTCTGCGTAATGTCCTACCAGACCTGCGAAGGCCAGTTCTGCGGCCGATGCCTCCTGGCATTCCGCGGCTGGAATGCGCGGCTCGCGTGAGGAACTCAATATGACACTGATCATCCAGGCGACCACCGCCGCGCCCGATGTCATCGTGCAGCAAAACGCTCCGATCCCCTTTGAGCTCGGCAACTCCGGCACCGCGCCGATCACCATCGTCCAGCCGGGCCGCGGCTACACGTCGCCGCGCTTGCGCCTGCGAGATCTCGCCACCAATGCCGTGCGCGAGTTTGCCGGCAAGCCCGGACAGTCGCCGCTCGAAACCCACATGTCGCTCGCCCCGCGCCGCGTCATCAAATGGGAGCTCGAGGTCCTCTCCCTCGCCGATACGCTCGCCCCCGGTAAATACGAAGCGACCGTCGTCTACGATTTCAACGACCCCCCGGAACCCGCCCTCTCCAATCCGCTCACACTCACGGTGCATCGACACACGCCCGCCAACCTATCCCTGGCCGGCATCAGCGGCGGCCCGGCCATGATCAACTATGCCGCCTGGGTCAACGTCGCCGCCACGCCCCCCGCCATCGTCCGCGGACGCATCAACGCCTTCAAAGTCCCCGGCAATCGCCAGACCGACGGCATCGTCATCGTCGCTCCCTGCGCCACCGACACTCGACCCGTCGTCAGCGAGCCCGCCAATCAAAAATCCAGCGATGACCAATGGATCGCCTGGCTCGCCGGCAACGACCTGCACGCCGCATTCGTCTCCGATCAGGCCGGCCTCGCACCCGCTAAAAAAATCTCGCTCAAACTCGAATCGCCAATCATCGTCGAACCCCTCTTCTGCGACCCCGCCCTCGACGGCACTTCCCTTGGCGTCGGCGGAGCGCTCCTCTGGAGCGCCGATCGCGGCGGCGGAAAGTTCGACAGCGTCATCCTCGGCGGAAAAGAACCCGCCCTCGACGCCAGCGCCCCCTGCCCCGGACCAAAGCCGCGCTACATGCGCTCCCACACCCGCTCCACCGGCGTGCGCCTCTGCTACCTGATTCAAACCGTCGCCGACGCAATCACGCTTTCCTATCTGCAATGGCCGGCGCAAAAGACCGAGTCGCTCCCGCTGCGCAAAATCCACCAATGGAAAGGCGAACTCCTCGCCGCCCGAACGGTGATGGACGACGCCGACAACATCCACGGCGCCATCGCGCTCCGCTACGAGAAAGACGGCAAGTCCATCATCGAGGTGCAGCTCTGGACCGTCTCCCCCAAGGGCGAGTTCGCACCCGGATCCAACAGCGAGATCGAGCCGCCGCCCGACACGCTCATCCGCGAAATCGAGCTGGCCCTCACCGCCGACGACGTCGTCATGGCCCAGCTCACCGACGACAACGCCAATCGCTACCTCTGGCGCGATGCCGCCGTCATGCCCTTGGGCGGCGCCGCAGCCCGCCCAGCGCTCACCCAGCGGCTGGTCTTCATGAACGGCGCCGACCCCGCGCTGCTCACCGCCCAGGTAGACCTCGGCTGGATCGTCCTCGCCCCCGATGGCCGGCCCTATCGCTTCCCGGGCAAGTAAACGGAGTCCCGCATTATGTCCGCCACTCCCGAGCAAATGGGCGACTACTTCGGCAGCTATCCGGTCCCGCCGACCAAGCCCGGGCCCGGCGCTTCGCAAGCCGAATGGGAAGCCTATTACCACCAAAAAGCCCAATGGGAAGACGCCAAGGACGACTACGAAGCGGCCAACGGCCCGCCTCCATCGCCGGCCCCTGTCGTTCCACCCGCCTCGCCCGGCGGCGGCCTCCCCGCGGCCCGCATGGGCGACATGACCGCCCACGGCGGCGTCATCGTCGAG
>JALHOX010000369.1 GCA_022842805.1 Phycisphaerae bacterium
CGACACCGTCACCTATCGCGTCATCCGCGATGACGACCTCGCCGCCGTCGCGCGCCGCGCCGGCCTCGAAGGAGACCGATCCACCAAGCTGCCGCACGCCGATCCGGCGGAGCCCGATATCTTCGCCGCCCTGGGCCCGCGCCTGCGCGATCGCCGCCGGCAGCGCGGCTGGACTCAGGCGCAGCTTGCCGTCCGCGCCGGCATTCGCGTGGAGACGATCAACCGCATCGAAAAAGGCCACAACACTCCGGACTTCGCGACGATCCGCAAAATCGCCGCCGCCCTTCGCCAGGATCAACCCGAGCCGTCGGCGTCGCGCCCCGAATCGCGCTCTGCCCGCCGCCCCACAAGGAGCCACCGATGAGCCACGACCGAAATTCGATCACCGCCAAGGTCTGTCAGCTTGCCGCCGCTCAGGTCGCCACCGACCCGGCGACCGTCGGCCCCCAGACCAACTTCATCGCCGACCTCAACTACGACAGCCTCGACGTTGTCGACTTCACGATGAACCTGGAAGACGCGTTCGACATCACCGTGTCGGACGAGCGGGCGAATGAGGTGAAAACGGTCGGCGAAGCGATCGAGCTGGTCCTCGCGGCGCTCCCCGCTCGCAATGCCGCCCCATCCAACGCATGAGAATGCCCCGGCCACCCTCGAACAGCCCCAACCCGCACGTTTTCAGCCCTCATTTCGTCAACCTTCATCCCGGCTGGAAACTGAACAAGCCGCATTCGGTTGCCGTATCATGAGAGGGCTGTTCCGGCGCATGTTTGTCATCACGCGGCGGCAGCGAGGTTCGTTTCCGCGATGTGAAAGGAGCCCGCCATGCAGTTCCCCGAATTCATCCAGAACAAGGCCCTGCGCGATTGGATCACCGAGATCGCGGCCCAGTGTCAGCCCAATTCGGTGCACTTCTGCGACGGCTCGCAAAAAGAGTACGACCGGCTCTGTAACGAAATGGTCGAGTCCGGCACGTTTATCCGTCTCAATCCGCAAAAGCGGCCCAACTGCTTTCTCGCCCGCTCCGACCCGAGCGATGTGGCGCGGGTCGAAGACCGCACCTACATCTGCTCCGTCTCAAAAGGAGACGCCGGCCCCACCAATAACTGGATGGCCCCGCGCGAGATGAAGGAAACGCTCGCGCCGCTCTTCAGCGGCTGCATGCGCGGGCGCACGATGTACGTCATCCCCTTCAGCATGGGCCCGCTCGGCTCGCCGATCGCCCACATCGGCGTGCAGATCACCGACTCTCCGTACGTCGTCGTCAACATGCGGATCATGACCCGCATGGGCCGCGCGGTGTATGACGTGCTCGGCGCGAGCGGCGAGTTCATCCGCTGCCTGCACTCCGTCGGCGCGCCGCTCGCCCCTGGGCAGAAAGACATTCCCTGGCCCTGCAACCCCGAGGTGAAGTACATCGTTCACTTCCCCGAGGAACGCTCGATCGTTTCCTATGGCTCCGGCTACGGCGGCAACGCATTGCTCGGCAAAAAGTGCTTCGCGCTGCGCATTGCCTCGGTCATGGCCCGACAGGAGGGCTGGCTCGCCGAGCACATGCTGATCCTCGGCGTCAAAGAGCCGAGCGGCCGCAAGACCTACGTCGCGGCGGCCTTCCCCTCGGCCTGCGGCAAGACGAACTTCGCCATGCTCGCGCCGCCCAAGCCTTTCCGCGAGGAAGGCTGGAGCGTCACCACCGTCGGCGACGACATCGCCTGGATCAAGCCCGGCCCCGATGGCAGGCTCTACGCCATCAACCCCGAAGCCGGCTATTTCGGCGTCGCCCCGGGGACTTCGTACGAAACCAACGGCAGCGCGATGAAATGCTGTGAGCGCGACACGATCTTCACCAACGTCGGCCTGACCGACGACGGCGATGTGTGGTGGGAGGGCATGACCAAAGAAAAGCCCAAGCACCTGATCGATTGGAAGGGCAAGGACTGGACGCCGGAAAGCACCACCCCCGCCGCCCACGCCAACGCCCGCTTCACCGCGCCCTCGGCCAACAACCCCGTGCTCGATCCGGCGTGGGACGACCCCAAAGGCGTGCCCATTTCCGCGTTCATTTTCGGCGGCCGCCGCAGCACCACCATGCCCCTCGTCTATCAGGCCTTCAACTGGGCCTACGGCGTCTATCTCGCCGCGACCATGGGCAGCGAGACGACCGCCGCCGCGTTTGGCCAACAAGGCGTCGTCCGCCGCGACCCCTTCGCGATGCTGCCCTTCGCCGGCTATCACATGGGCGACTACTTCAACCACTGGCTGCAATTCGGCCGCGACATCTTCAATCCGCCGCGCATTTTCGCCGTCAACTGGTTCCGCAAGAACGCCGAGGGCAAGTTCGCCTGGCCCGGCTTCGGCGACAACATGCGCATCTTGAAATGGATCGTGCAGCGCTCGCACGGCGAAGCGTTCAGCGTCGAGAGCCCGATCGGCTGGATTCCGAAGTACGAACACATCGACTGGCGCGGCCTCGATTTCAGCCGCGAGCAGTTTGAGAAAGTCATGTTCCTCGACGTGGAAGCGCTGCGACAGGAAGTCGTTTCGCACGAAGAACTGTTCGTCAAGCTCTATGACCGTTTGCCCAAGGAACTGCTCAGCGTTCGCGACCTGACGCTGAGCAGCCTCTGGCGAACGCCGAAAGGCTGGGGCTCCGAGGCGCTCTACAGCTCGTCTTAGTCTGTCCGACGCAGGGTCGGGATTCGGCCCGACCCTGCCCAGCCCGCGCTATGGCGTGGAAAACGCGAGCGGCGGCTCCGACGCAGAGTTAATGGAAACTTCGCGGCCTGCGAGAAAGTCGCCGATGGCCGCGTGAAGTTGGAGCCACCGCACGTCGTGGGCGGCGTTTTCGACCACGATCATCCTTGCGTTCGGCATCCCCTCCATCAACTCTCTCGCGTTCGAGACCGGCGTGCGTGAGTCCAGATCGCCGACGATCAGCAACACCGGAACCTTCGAGCGCAGCGGCGCGCGAAACTCCTCGCCCAGGTCCGGAGCGCCCCACGCCTCACCCACCTGCGGGAAGGGAAAGTTCACGGCGTCGCCCAGCAGCGACTGAGGCGATTCGGCGGCGATGCGCGCGGCGCGGGCCGGGCTGAGGCCGGAGGCGCTGTCCATCACAGCCTGCATGGCCGAGCCGATGCCGTCGCTACGGCGAAACTCGAGCAATTCGCGGGCAACCTCGTCGAAGTTGCCGCGCGCCATGCGCTGCACCATTGCGGGGATTTTTTCGAGGCCGGCGCGACCGCCGATGTTGTTGGCGATCACCTGCTGCACATCAAACTTGCTGAGGCCGACGCGCGTGCCGTCTATCTCCACGAACTTCGGAGCACGCTCCAGCTCGGCGAGTACGCCGCGCAGCGCGCCGAGAAAGTCGGGAATCTGCGCCTTGAGCGCGTCATCCTTGGCGATCAGCTCGTGCAGCCGTTGCAGCGTTTCATCCGCCTGCGACGGCAGCTTGATGGTGTGGTCGGGGCCCTCCGGCCCGATCAGCACCGCCCGCGCGATGCGATCCTCGTGCCGACGAAGCGTCGCCAGCGCGAGATGCGAGCCATAGCTGGCGCCCCATAGCGCGATCTTCTCATAGCCGAGCGCGGCACGGACCGCGTCGATGTCGGCGGCGCTCTCGGCGGTGGTGTAGCCCGCAAGGTCGACGCCCTGATCCCGCCATCGCTTGGCTTCGGCTTTACAGACCTCGCGGATGATCTTGATCTGTGCAGCGGCGTCGCCGGGTTGTTCGGGCGGGATGTTGTAGGTGGTGGTAGTTTCGAGATTGGGGTCCGATTCGCCGACGCCCCGCTGATCGATGCCGACGAGGTCGCCGCCGAGCGTCGTTAGAAATCCTTTGCCGCCACCCTGGGCGAGCTTGGTCACCATGCGAATGCTCGATCCGCCGGGGCCGCCGGCGAGCATGAACACCGGCGGGCCGGCATTGGGCAAGGGCGATTTCACGCGGACGAAGGCAATCGTGATTTTGCGGCTGTCGGACTTAGCGCGATTCTCGGGCACTTCCAGCCGGCCGGCGTCGAGCTCGAGCGGAGTGCCGTCTCGGGCCTGGAGCGTGCGGCGCTCGAGCGGCGTTCCTGCGGCGAATGCCGCGGGAATCGCGACCGCGGCGGCGACCGCGGCGCGCAGAAGTCGATGGATGGACAGGTTTCGGGTCAAAGTTCGCTCCTCTTCGGTGAACGGTGGATAGGTCGGACGCGCGGCGCGACAGCGCCGCGTCACCAGCACTTACGGAAGAGGTGCGGGTTCTACGAATCGTGACC
>JALHOX010000370.1 GCA_022842805.1 Phycisphaerae bacterium
CGCGAGAAGGAAAAGATCGCGCTCGGCCTGAAGCAGAAAGAGCAGAACCCCTGGGAACAGGTGGCGGAGCGCTATCCGGTCGGCAGCCGCGTGAAGGGCGAAGTCGTCAACCTGATGAACTACGGCGCCTTCGTGAAGCTGGAGCCGGGCGTCGAGGGCCTGGTGCACATCAGCGAGATGAGCTGGACCCGTCGTATCAACCATCCGAGCGAGGTGGTCAGCCCCAACGACTCGGTCGACGTGGTCGTGCTCGAGATCAACAAGGACAAGCAGGAAATCAGCCTCGGCATGAAGCAGACCGAGGTCAATCCGTGGACGATGGTGGCCGAGAAGTATCCGCCGAACACGGTGGTCGAGGGCACCGTCCGCAACCTGACCAACTACGGCGCCTTCGTCGAGATCGAAGAGGGCATCGACGGCCTGTTGCACATCAGCGACATGAGCTGGACCAAGAAGGTCAGCCACCCGAGCGAGCTGCTCAAGAAGGGCGATCGCGTCCGGTGCGTTGTGTTGCAAGTGGATCAGGAAAAGATGCGCGTCGCGCTCGGCCTGAAGCAGATGACCGAGGATCCGTGGGTCCGCGCCGTGCCGGAGCGTTATCAGCCGGGCATGGTCGTCCGCGGCAAGATCACCAAGGTCACGAACTTCGGCGTGTTCGTCGAGCTGGAGCAGGACCTCGAAGGGCTGCTGCACGTCAGCGAGCACACGGACGAGAAGGTCGAGAACCCGCAGGACGTGGTGAAGATCGGCGACGAGGTCGATGTGAAGATCCTGCGCGTCGACATCCAGGAGCGCAAGATCGGTCTGTCGAAGAAGCGGGCCGACTGGGCCACGGGCGACGACGGCGGCGAAGGCGGCAAGCAGCGCAACGCTCCGAAGAGCCGACGCGGCGGCACCGACCATGGCGCCGGCGGCCTGGGCACGCTGACCTTTACGCCGGAACAGCCGAAGGAGTAGCAACGCCAAACGCGGCGTAGAACTCCAGGGAAAGTAAACGCGGTCGCCGCGGCGGATGAGAGTCCGTCGCGGCGATCGTCATTTCGGGATCGACGTTCGTGGCTATTTGCCGTGCCAGAGGCGGGCCTGGGCGGCGGCCTGAGCGTGGAACATCGCGTCGCCCAGGCCGACGCGACAGCCGGCGGCGAGCGCATCGCGGATGAGTCTGGTCTGGCTCGGGTTGTAGATCGTCTCCAGCACGAACGTCGCGGGCGAGATGGAATCGGCGGGCAGCGGCGAATCATCGATATCCGGGTGCATTCCGACGCTGGTGCAGTTCACGATGATGTCGGCGTTGTGGCGGGTGCGGGCTTGCCACGGCGCGGCGACGGCGGGGGCGAACTCGGCGGCGAGCGCTTCGGCGCGGGCCGGGGTTCGGTTGTAGATCGTGCAGCGAACGCCGATGTCCTGTAGTGCTGCGACGACGGCTCGTGCCGCGCCGCCGGCGCCCAGAATCGCGGCGGATTTGCCGCGCAATTCGTCCGGTTTGCCGGTGTTTGGGCAGGTTGCGCCGACCAATGCAACGACGCCGTCGTAATCGGTGTTTTCGCCGATCCAGCCGTGCGGCTGAGCGCCGGCAGCGCCCACAGCGTCGGCTGCGCCGAGCGCGAAGCGCAACGCCGCCAGCGTGTTCACCGCGCCGATTCGCGCCGCGCGCGGGCTGACGACTCCGCCTCGCTCGCGCAGCCAGCGCAGGGCGTGTTCCTTGTGCGGGATCGTGACGCTGAAGCCGGCGAACGGCGGCAGATGTTGGCCATGGGCAGCCTGATCCATGAATGCGGCGAAGGATGCGTAGTCGGGCGCGACCGGAAAACGAACGTACACCCCGTCGATGCCGCGCTCCGCCATAAGCGAGTTGTGAACCTGTGGGCTTCGCGAGTGCGCGACGGGCCAGCCGATGACGCCATAGATTTTTGTGCCGCGCCAGAGCGAGCCCCAGCGGTGGCTCAACCACAACGCGCGCAGGTCGATCTGCCCGGGCGCCGATGCGCGCGACTCGTCAATCGGCGCATAAGTGCCCCATGCGTAACAGCATTTGCCTAACACGCGCGTCGCCGCGCCCGCCTCGCCCATGCCGATCAGCATCAGGCCGCGTGCCTCCCCGCTCTCCCGCGCCGCGCGATAGCGCGCCAGGATACGCAGCGCATCGCAACTGTCTGCCGGCGTAACGGCAATTTTCAGCATGTGCGCTGGCGAACCCCGCAACTCGTCCCAATCGCGATCCCACGCGCTCATGCCCTGAAAATCATGCACCGACAGAATGAGCTGGTTCTTCGCTCGTGTCGTCGCGTTCTCCGGCTCGCCGCCGCGCAGCCGCTGGCAGACGAGGCCGATTTTTTGTCTGATGTTCGCCGAGGCACGCCAGGTCGAGAGCTCGACGTCGATGAATCCGGGATTGAGCAGGCCGAGTCGGTCTATGAGCGAAATTCGCTCGGTTTCGCTGCCCTCCCACGCTCCGCCTTCCGCCGCGCTGCGGATGGTGAGGATGCATGGCGGACGATCGGGGATCGCGAGGTAATCCGCTATGGCGTCTGGGTCGCCGATCAGGTCGGCGCGCAGTTCTACCAGATCAGCGTCCGCGGCATAGGCCGTGAATGCCTGTGCCTTCAACGGCGCGTGCAGATCGACGATGGGCACGATGATGCGGGTCATCTCGCGGCTCATCCGTGGAAGAGATCACGCAACGGACAGCCCAGCTCGGCGCTCAAGCGCGCCAGAGTCCAGAGGCCGGTCGCGCTCTTGCCCGATTCGATTTGCGAGAGCTGGGCCGGGCTGATTCCCGCGGCCTCGGCGACCTCCGATTGTGTGCGCCCGTCGGCGGCGCGCAGCGTGCGCAGGCGGCGACCCAGAAACGCAAGCAATTGCTCTTCGTTGCGATGTTCGAGCCCCAGCTCCGCCATCTGCTTTTCGATGGCGCTGATTAGCCGCGCGGGCTGGATCGGCTTCTCGAGCAGGTCGCTCGCGCCGCCGCGGAGCAGCGCCGTGGTGAGCGCCACGTCGGGAAAAGCGGCCATCGCGACCAGCCGCATCGATCGGCCGGCGTCGCGCAGCTTGGTGAGCAGCGCGATCGGCTCCTGATCCGGGAACTGCGCATCGACCAGCGCGACATGGACGGCGGCGCGTCGCGAGAAGGCGAGCGCCTCTTCCACGACCGTGAACGTGGAGACATCGCACTGTGCGGCGGCGAGCGTCGCGGCGAGCTTGCGATTCTGAGCGTCGTCATCGTCGAGCACGAGGACGCGAGCG
Source organism: Phycisphaerae bacterium (assembly GCA_022842805.1). Lineage (GTDB taxonomy): Bacteria > Planctomycetota > Phycisphaerae > UBA1845 > Fen-1342 > JALHOX01. The sequence continues at coordinate 3,244 of JALHOX010000370.1, forward strand.
GCGACAATTCTGGACATAGCCGGCGATTGTGCCCCCTTGCGACGCCGCTTGGCAAATCGCGAGCCCGCAGATTCCGCGTCTGCGGCGTATTCCGTCAGGCTTTGTAGAACCCTGTCGCAATCATCTCTGCCCAGCCCGAAACCCGGCCGATTGTGCCTACGATGGACGTCGAACGTATCATTGGTAGAGGATCTGCCGATGATTGCGGGCGGTTCGCGTCGCACATTGCGCGCTCGCGACTCCAACCCCGCCCGGACCCCCGAGGAGTGTGAGCATGAGAGCGATTCGTTGGTCGTTGCTGATGGGGCTGCTGCTGTCGGCCGGCGCCGCGGCACAGAACGGCGACTATGACCGGTCACGGGCGGACAAGCGGATTCCCGCCGAGCTGCCCGACGAGTTTTATCCGACGAAGTCGATGGTGAGTTGGGTGGTGGAGCAATCGACCAACCAGTTCAGCGAGAGCCTGGGCCTCGACCCGCAGCAGAAGGAAATCCTCGTCGCAAAGTTCATGGAGGAGATTCCGCGCTACCTCGCCGAAAATCGCGACACGCTGCAGCCGACGATCAACAACTTCATCAACATGATGGCTTCGCAAGAGGCCCCGACCCCCGAGAAGGTCGCCGAGTGGGCCCAGAAGGCCTTGCCGGCGGTTGAGGGATTCACGGGGCACCTGCGCGAGCTGACCGACTCGATGCGCGAGCACCTCACCGACGAGCAAAATGTTTCGCTCGACGGCATGCAGGCGGCCTTCGACGTCGGCACGAAGCACATGCTCGGGCGGCTGAGCGATTGGGGTGACGGCGGCTTCGACGCGACTCGCGATTGGCATCGTTCGCCGGGCCATCGCGAGCGCGAGCGCGAGCGGGAGCAGAAGATCGGCAGCGAGGCTGAGTATTTCAAGGCAGTTGCCGAAGGCCGAACGGACGTCGCACCGCCGCCTCACCTGGTCGAAGAGGGCATCGTTCCGGCGAACGCGGCGGTGGTCGGCGGGCCGGGCGCAGCGAACGGAGCC
>JALHOX010000371.1 GCA_022842805.1 Phycisphaerae bacterium
CGCTCTTCCGATCTAAGAGCGCGAGGTGATCTTCCACACCGATTGCTGCCAGACCTTCGGCAAGGTGCCGATCGACGTCAACGCCATGGGCATCGACCTGCTGAGCATGAGCGGTCACAAGATTTACGCCCCCAAGGGCATCGGCGCGCTCTATGTGCGACGTAAGAAGCCGCGCGTCCGCTGCGAAGCGATCATCCACGGCGGCGGCCACGAGCGCGGCATGCGCAGCGGCACGCTGGCCGTCCCCAGCATCGTCGGCCTGGGCAAGGCTGCGGAGCTCTGCGGCGCGGAGATGGAGACCGAAGGCAAGCGAATCGCGGGCATGCGCGACCGCCTGCACCAGCGGATCAACGCCCAGCTCGAAGACGTCTATCTCAACGGCCACCCGACGCAGCGCACGCCCACGAACCTGAACCTCTCCTTCGCGTATGTCGAGGGCGAGAGCCTGATGATGGGCTTTAACCGCAAGGACAAGTACGGCGACGCGATCATCGCCGTATCGAGCGGCTCGGCCTGCACCAGCGCTTCGCTCGAGCCGAGCTATGTGCTGAAGGCGCTGGGCGTGGGCGATGAGCTGGCCCACAGCAGCATTCGCTTCTCGTTCGGGCGGTTCAACACGGACGAAGAGGTCGATATCGTCGCGGATCGCGTGGTGTCGACAGTGAACCACCTGCGGCGCATGAGCCCGCTCTATGAGATGGCTCAGGAAGGCATCGACCTCAGCACGGTCGAATGGGCCCATCACTAGCAACCAAAACGCGGCGTGAATCAGCCGCGCGAATTGAAATAGCATGAGATTCGCCGCGACTCGCCTGCGAGCCCGGCGGCATCGAAACGATAAGGAGTTTTGCGATGGCTTACGGCCCCAAGATCGTCGACCACTATGAGAACCCGCGCAACGTCGGCTCGCTCGACAAGGCCAGCCCGCGTGTCGGCACGGGCATCGTCGGCGCGCCGGAGTGCGGTGACGTCATGAAGCTGCAGATCCAGATCGACGAGCAGCAGAACATCGTCGACGCCAAGTTCAAGACCTTTGGCTGCGGCTCGGCGATCGCCTCGAGCTCGCTCGCGACCGAGTGGCTCAAGGGCCGCAAGCTCGACCAGGCGCTCGACATCAAGAACACCGACATCGTCCGCGAGCTGGCGCTGCCCCCGGTGAAAATCCACTGCAGCGTGCTGGCCGAAGACGCAATTCGGGCGGCGGTGAATGATCTCAAGAAGAAGCTGGAACATTCGCCGACGGCCGAAGCGGTCGCGGCGGGCGCCCGCTAATCAGCCTGATATTGGAAAGGTGAGAGCAAACCATGAGCGATAGCCAGACGACCGTTGCCAACCCTGCCGTCGAAACCGCCCCCGTCGCCCCGGTGCGCGATCGGGCCAAGCCCGCCCCCGATGGGCAGGGCATCTCCCTGACCGAAGCCGCCGCCGGCAAGGTCAAGGAAATTCTCAGCAAGGACGGCAGCGCCGCGACGATGTATCTCTATGTCGGCGTGAAGGGCGGCGGCTGCAGCGGTCTGCAATACACGCTCGACCTGCGCGACGAGGCCCACGCGCCCGTCAACGAGAACGACGAAGTCTTCGCCTCGCACGACATCCCCGTCGTCTGCGACCTCAAGAGCTTCATCGTCGGCAACCTCGGCGGAACCGTGATCGACTATCAGGAAACGCTGATGGGCGCCGGCTTCGTCTTCAACAACCCCAACGCCAAGCACAGTTGCGGCTGCGGGTCGAGCTACTCGGCGTGAGTCTGCCGGTCGACGCCGTCGACGGGGGCCGGTCGTCGGACAACTCCGCCGCCCTGCCGACAAAGTGTCACGAGTGTCGCGAGCCCCTCGCGACACCCCTCTTTTGCGGGGCCTGCCACGCGCTTCTGCAAGAAACCGTCGCCGACCACTTCGCGGCGATCGGCATCGCGCGGCGATATGAGATCGACGCGGCGGACCTGCGGCGGCGCTACCTGGCGCTCTCGCGCGAGGTCCATCCCGATCGCGCGGCCCAGGCCGGGCTCGATCCGAGCGCCGCGGCCCGCGTCTCCTCGCGACTCAACGAAGCCATGCGGGTCTTGTCCGACGATCTCCTGCGGGCGGAATATCTGCTGGAGATCTCCGGCGGCCCGTCGGCCACGGCCGACAAGAGCGTGCCCGGAAACGTGCTGACCGAAACGCTCGAGCTGCGCGAGGAAATCGACGAAGCCCGGCATTCCGGTGGGGCCGAGCGGCTCGGCGCGATCCGCGCGCAACTCGCCCAGCAACACACCGCGGCCATGCAGCGCGTCGCGGCGCTGGCCAGACAGGTCGACCAGGGCGGCGAAACGCTGAAACTGCTGCGGGCCGAGCTAAACGCCATCAAGTATCTGCGCCGGCTGCGCGAAGAGGCGGCACGAGTCGAGATATGACGCGCAGCGCAGATGACCCGATCGTCGGCATCGACCTCGGCACCACCTTCTCCCTCGTGGCGGTCTTCGAGCGCGGCGGGCCGCGCGTCTTGCGCGACGCCGACGGCGAAGCTCGGCTGCCGTCGGTCGTGCGGCTCATTCGCGGCCAGGGCGGCGAGTCCTCGGCGATCGTCGGCTGGGAGGCTCGCAACAGCGCCGTCGAGTTCCCTGCGAGCACGATCTATTCGGTGAAGCGGCTGCTGGGCCGCAGCGCCGCCGATCTGAAGCGAGAGAGCGCCCATCTAAATTACTCCGTCGAGGCCGGGCCGCGCTCGACCATCACGCTCGACATCGGCGGCGTGCACCTGGCCCCCGAGCAAATCTCGGCCCTGGTGTTGCGAAAGCTGAAGGAACGGGCCGAGGCCGAGCTGGGCTGCGCCGTGTCGCGCGCCGTCGTCACCGTGCCGGCCTACTTCAACGACGCCCAACGCCAGGCCACGCGCGACGCGGGCGAGGCCGCCGGGCTTCATATCGTGCGAATCGTGAATGAACCCACCGCGGCGGCCCTGGCCTATGGCATCGGCGCACGGGGCAGCGGATACGACGTGGCCGAGAAGCCACGCGCCACCGGCGAGACCGCGATCCGCCGCACGCCCGGAGGACCGATCCAACTCCCAATGCCGCACTGCAACAGCCACGATGCCGCGAGCACGGGCGCTGCCGGCGCACAAAGCGCGAACGCCGGCGACAGCCCGCGCGGATCGAGCGAGACGCGCACCGTCGCGATCTACGACCTCGGCGGCGGCACCTTCGACCTCTCCATCCTGCGGATCGAGTCGGGCGTTTTTCAGGTACTGAGCACCGCCGGCGACACCCAGCTTGGCGGCGACGATTTCGACCGCGCCATCGCCGAAGCGCTCGCGAGCGAAATCGCGGCGCTCGACGCCGGATTTCTGCAGAGCGCGGCGACGCGCCAGGCGCTGCGCCTCGCCGCGGAGCGGGCAAAGGTCGCGCTCAGCGACAAAGACTCCGTTCGATTGGATCTCGATCTCCCCAACGGGCGCAGATTTTCGCGCGAGGTTCGCCGCGGCGAGTTCGAGAGCTGGATCGCGCCGCTGGTCGAGCGAACGCTCCGCCTGTTCGACACCGCCGTGCGGGACGCGGGTCTTTCGTTTGACGCGCTCGACCAGTGCATCCTCGTCGGTGGCTCGACCCGCTTACCGCTCGTGCGCCGCCGCGTCGCCGAGCATTTTGGCCGCCCGCCCTATACAGCGCTCAATCCCGATGAAGTCGTGGCGCTCGGAGCGGCGGTGCAGGCCGGCATTCTCGCGGGGCGGCGCGACGACCTGCTGCTGCTGGATGTGATCCCGCTCTCGCTCGGCATCGAGACGCTGGGCGGTGCGATGGGCAAGCTGATTCTGCGAAACACGACCATCCCCTGCCGCGCCACGGAGATGTTCTCGACGTTCGTCGATGGACAAACCGCGATCAAGCTGCGCGTGTTGCAGGGCGAGCGCGAGCTGGCGGAGCATTGCCGCGAGCTGGCGATCTTCGAGCTGCGCGGCATTCCGCCCATGCCCGCCGGCATTCCTAAGATCGAGGTCGAATTCCTGGTCGACGCCAACGGCTTGCTCAACGTCGCAGCGCGCGAGTTGCGCAGCGGCATCAGCGCCGCGATTCAGGTTTTGCCCAGCCGCGGCCTGACGCGCGACGAAGTGGCGCGAATGATGCAGGAAAGCATCCGCTTTGCCCGCGAAGACATCGCCGCTCATCGCCGGGTCGATCTGCTGAATCAGGTCGAGTTTGACACGCGCAAGTGCGAGCAGATGCTTGAGCGTTTACAGAGCGAGCT
>JALHOX010000372.1 GCA_022842805.1 Phycisphaerae bacterium
GACGGACAGGCCGGACTCGAGCAGATCTACGCCCTAAAGCCCGACGTCATCACCCTCGACATCGAAATGCCCCGCCTCGACGGCCTCGGCGTACTCGAACAACTCATGCGCAAACAGCCCACGCCGGTCGTCGTCGTCTCCACCAAAACACAAAAAGGGGCGCAAACTTCGCTCGAAGCCCTCAGCCGCGGAGCGATCGCCTGCGTCGCCAAGCCCGTCCTGCAAAAAGGCGCCACGCTCGAAGCCTTCCAAACCGAAGTGGTCCACGCCGTCCGCGCCGCCGCCGCGAGCAACCGCCGCCGCCTCTCCTGGCGCCCCGCCGGCGCCGCATCCGCCGCGAGCGCCGCCGCGCGACCCAAGGCGATGAACATCCTCGGACGCCTGCCCAGCGACGCCATCGTCGCCATCGGCATCAGCGCCGGCGGCCCGCAAACCTTGCGCGAAATGCTGCCCCGCTTCCCCAAAATTTTCCCCCCCGTCGTCATCACCCAGCACATGCCCAACGGCTTCACCGCCGCCTTCGCCGAGCGACTCATGCAGACCTGCAACATGAGCGCCAAGGAGGCCGCCGAGGGCGATCTCGTTCGCGGCGGCCAGATCCTCATCGCCCCCGGCGATCAGCATCTGACCTTCACCGGCACGACCGGCAACCTGCGCGTCAAGCTCTCCAACGGCGCAAAAGTCAGCGGATTCCGCCCCTCGGCCGACGCGATGTTTGATTCACTCGCCGGCATCTGCCCCCAAAAGGTCGTCGCCGTGGTGATGACCGGCATGGGCTTCGACGGCGCCGCCGGCCTCAAGCGCCTGAAGCAGGCCGGCGCCCGCACCGTCGCCCAGGACGCCGAGACCAGCATCGTCTACGGCATGCCCAAGGCCGCCGCCGAGACCGGCTGCGTCGATCGAATTGTCGGCGTCGACCAAATTCCCGAAACGATCGTCGAACTGCTCTCCATCCCCGAACGCACCCCCGCGCTCAGCAGACGCTGAGCCGTGTCAGCGTCTCCGCCACGCGCTCCTTCGTGAACGGCTTCACCAGGTAGTCGATCGCCCCCAGCCGGGCCGCGGTCATCAGCGATTCACGCTGCTCGATGGCCGAGATGATCACCACCTTGGCGGTCGGATGCTTGGCGCGAATGTCGCGCAGCGTGTCCAGCCCGCCCTTCTTCGGCATGATCAGGTCGAGCGTCACCAGGTCCGGCTGCAACGCCTCAAACTTCGCGCAGGCCTCTTCGCCGTCGCCGGCTTCGCCCACGATCTCATGCCCCAGCTTCTTCAGAATATCTTTGATCATGTGACGCATGAACGCCGCGTCATCGACCACCAACACTCGCTTACCCATGAGCAGGCTCCCGACGTCCACCGTGGACGGTTAAATCACGCGCGGCGCTTCCCCGATGATCTGCACTTCCACAGCGGCAGTCGCCGGATCCACAAACATCTTCCGGCCCTTCATGCCGCCCAAGTCCTCGGCGAGGATCGCGATGCGATGATGACGCAGCCGATCGCGAACCGCCTCAATGTTCCGGCTGCCCAGGTCGCTCTGCGACTCGGCCCCGAACATCCGCGCTCCGCCCACCATCTTTCCGCAAAGCCGGGCCCGGTCGGCCCCGGCCTCCATCATCTGCAGAATCAAATCATCAACGGCTGTGTCGGCGAACTTGCCGCGCGCTCCGCTGCCCTCCTTCGACGACGGCAGAATCACGTGCGACAATCCCGCCAGCATCGCTTTGCGGTCGAAGATCGCTACCCCGATGCACGAACCAAGCACCGTCCGCAAGCGCTCAGGCTCGCGAACGACGCGAAGTTCGCCGATCCCGATGAATTGTGCCGGTCCCACGGCTGTGCTCAACATGCTTCAAGGGTTCCCATTTCCGCGTAACGGTCGGCGTGCAGCAACAAGTGCAGCGTCGTCTCAAACGTGGCTCGCCCCGTTTTGAAGACGACGCTCGTGCGGAACAGTTCGTGATCGGCCGCGATCTGCGTCTTCGCCCACGGCGTCAGCAACTCCCCGGTCGGGCCCGCGGCCCACTCGAGTTCGGCATCGTCGCCGGCGAGCTCCGCGGTCAGTCGACCCGCCAGCGTCTGACGCAGCGAGCGCGCAAACCCTTCCTGCAGGCTGTGCATCAACGGCACCACCGCCTGCCGACCGCCCGAGGTCTGCGCCAGAAAGCGGACGAACTCTTCAGCGCTCGTCACGCTCAGCAGCGTCCCCGCGCCCCGCGGCGTCAGCGGCGCCGTCAGCATCTCGATGTGGCTGTTGGCCGAGGCGGGGTCGATCAGCTCGCTGAACGCCGCCCGGGCGAAATCGCCGCAGATCACCCGCACGTCGTGCCCCAGCTCGTTGCGAAGCTGCGTCGCAACCTCCGCCGCCGTGTGATGAAGGAGCATGTCGAGGTCGTAGCAGACAAGCTGCTCGCGCTGCACATGCTCGGCCACACGCTCGCGGGCCGACTCCGACAACAGCAACAGCAGACGCCAGTCGACATGCTGGCCGTCAAGATGGAAGCAGGTGCGATTGACCCACACCTCGTCGCTCAGGTTCGCCGCGCTCGCCGCGATCGGCGCCAGCACCGCGCAGGCCAGGTCATACGCGAAGTTCGGCGACGCCGGCACCACCGACAAGCGCAGCCAACGCGCCAGGCAGTTCGCGAACGAACTTCCCACGATGTTGCCGGTCTCCTGCATCGCCGATTGCTCAAGCTCGCCGAAGGCCGTCGTCGTCCCCACCGGCTGCCCCAGCAGCATGTCCACCAGTTGAAACGCGATCTGCTCCGGCAGCGCGATCAGCAGGTCGCCCTGCAAATCTCCCTGCAGCGGCAGATGCAGCGCCACCACCGGCTCCTCCGGCGCGCCCGCCAGCTCCGAAAACTCCGCCAGCGGAGCCGAATGAAAGCCCTCGGTGTGCAGACGCACATCCCGATTCAGCCAGGTCGTCAGCGCCCGCGCAGCGCTGAACGCGCTGTCGACCGATAGCGCCTTGAACGATGTATCCAGCGCCAGCGCCGGTGCGGCGATACTCATGCCGTCACTCCTGCCAGTTCCGCGGCATCCAGCCCGATCGACCCGCTCACGCGGCGACGGGCATGGTCCGACATGATCGCGGCCACATCCAGAATCAGGCTCACCGAGCCGTCGCCCATGATCGACGCACCCGCGATGCCCGTGACGTTGCGATAGTTCGCCGCGATGTCCTTGATCACGATGTCGTCCTGGCCGATCAGCTCATCCACCACCAGCCCCGCCCGCTCGTTCTGCATGCCCAGGATCAACACCGTCAGCGACTCCTGCTCGGCGCTCCGCGTGTGCTGGTCGACGTGCTTCATCGTCAGCACATCCTCCAGCAGCGTCAGCGGCACCACCTTGTCGCGCACTACGATCACCGGCGACTGCTGCACGTTCCGCACCTGCGAACGCGGAATCGTGATGATCTCAATCACCGCGTCGAGCGGAATCGCGTAGCTCGTCTTGCCCACGCGAACCATCATCGCGTTGATGATCGCCAGCGTCAGCGGCAGCTGAATCGTGAACGTCGCGCCCTGCCCCGGCACGCTCTCGAGCTGCACCGTTCCGTTCAACTCATCGATCTTGGTCTTGACGATGTCCATCCCCATGCCGCGACCGCTCAGGTCGGTCACCTGCTGCGCGGTCGAGAAGCCCGGGCGGAAGATGTACTGAATCGCCTCAAAGTCGCTCATCGCCTCGATCTGCGCCGCCGGCGCCAGCTCGCGCTCCGCGATCTTGGCCTTGATCCTCGGCACATCCAGACCCTTGCCGTCGTCGCGCACCTGAATGCAGATGTGGCGCCCGCGATGAAACGCGTCCAGCGTCACCCGCCCGATCTCCGGCTTGCCCTTCGCCCGCCGGTCGGGCGGCAGCTCCACGCCGTGGTCGACGCTGTTGCGAATCATGTGCGTCAGCGGATCGACCAGCTCATCGATCATGCGCTTGTCCAGCTCGGTCGACTCGCCGTGCAACACCAACTCGACCTTCTTCCCGGTCGAGTTGCAGATGTCGCGAATCACGCGGCGAAAACGCTGAAACAGCGGGCCGATCGCCACCATCCGCGTCTGCATGATGCGCTTCTGCAATCCGTCCGCGATGCGATTCAGGCCGTGCACCGCTTCGCCGAATTCGCCCATCGTGCTGCGCGACTCATGCACCCGCGACACCAGCCCGCGCACCTGCTCAAACTCATCGCACAGATGCAGTGAGT
>JALHOX010000373.1 GCA_022842805.1 Phycisphaerae bacterium
TCGCGCTTTACAACAGCCTGCCGCGCGCGGGGCGAGATGATTTCCTGGTTCAGTTGATCAACACGCAGCTCGACGTCTTCAAGTATCCGGCGCTGGGCCTGGGCGGGGGCGGTGTCGCCGCGACGCTGCTCTCGGGCACCTATTGGCCGACGCACACCTACGGCTGGACCGAGTTCGAGATCGAGCCCGAGACACAGTTGCTCACCGTCACCACCTACGGCATCGACTGGTACAGCGCGGCCGAGTTGCTCGCCGACCTCGCCGCGATCATCGCCCGCACACCATCCGTCGTCAGCCGCTTCAGCGTCTCGCCGGTGAGCAAGGCAATCGCCGGCGATCTGAACTGCGACGGATTCGTGACCGTGGCGGATATCGGCGGCTTCATTCAGGCCCTGATCGACCCCGGCGCCTATGACGCCGCCAATCCGTTCTGCGATCGCGAGCGGGCGGACGTCAGTGGCGACGGCTTTGTGACCGTGGGCGACATCGGCGGCTTCGTCACGCTGTTGACAGCGACTCGATAGCTCCGCCGCGGCGCCGCGCAACTTTTGCCACATGACGGTCGCTCGGGGGGCTCAGAGCCAGATTCCAACAGATACCGCTGGGCGGGCATCCGTCGCGGTGGACAATTTGACCGATCGGCAATAGTTAGGTCGGCTGAGCGTCTGGCGTGTCGTTGGTCGCGTCCGCAGCGCTGTACTTCGGAGCGCTGGTGAAGCGGCATGTTGCGCCGTGGCAGGAAGCCACCGCTGCAGCCCCCCTCGATGGGGCGCGGCGTGCGAAAGGAGTTCGGATCGTGCGCATACGCCTCGTTCGGCGAGCGGTCGGCGCTGCGGCGCTGCTCGCGCTGGGGAATATCTCCGAAGCAGACGACTTTCAGTATCCCACGTTCGCCGACGCGAGCGGGCTGCAATTGCTGCGCGACGCGACGATCGCCGACGGGCGACTGCGCCTGACCGACGCCGTGCTCGATGTGGCCGGCGCCGCCTGGCGCGAGACACAGGTAGACGCCCTTGGCGGCTTCGAAACCCAATTTACGTTTCAGATCTCTAACCCGCTTTATGGCGGCGCCGACGGCTTCGCTTTCGTCATCCAGGCCGCTTCGCTGAACGAGCGCGTCGATCTGGGCTGTGCACTGGGATACGAGGGGATCGCCAACAGCATTGCCATCGAGTTCGATCGATACCTCAACACCGGTTGCACGCCGGAACCGGACCCCGACCCCGACGCCGCCCATATCAGCATCCATACGCGCGGTGCATCGCCGAACGACACGGCCGAGGCCTTCTCCATCGGGCGCGTCGAAAATGTCGCCGCGCTGCAGGACGGCGCTCCGCATGCCGTGCGCGTTCGCTTCGCCGACGGGCTCCTGAGCATCTTCCTCGATGACGCCGCCACGCCCTTGCTGGAGATCGCGCTCGAGCTCGCCGCCGAGCTCAACCTGCCCGACGGTCGCGCCTGGGTCGGCTTCACGGCCGCCACCGGCGGCGCTGCGGAGCGCTACGAGATATTGAATTGGTCGCTGACCGAGCTTCATCAGCCCGCGCTCGCGGCCTATCCGCCGGCGATGCCGAACATCGGCGAGCCGCCGCCCGGACGAACGATCAACCCCGCTGATGTGCACATGGAATGTGCTCCGCTGCGAGATCGCGACGGCCACCCACATCTCTGCACCGACTGGGAAATCTGGGACGGCGAGCTCACCAAACGCGTCTGGAGCGCAACCTGCGCCGCGGGCGTGAGCGCCTTGCATATTCACTTGGGCGACGGCGCGTTCGAGGGCTCACTGGCCGGACGCACTGCGCTCGAGCCCGACCGGGTGTACGCCGTCGTCGTCCGACATCGCGACGGCGGCCCGACAGCGCGATCGATCAGCCGCGACGCCGTGCGGCGTTTTCGAACCGCCGCCGAGCCCGCGCTGCGCCCGCTGGTTGCACAGGATGTACTAGATGGCCTCGGCCTGCGCTGGCGGCGAGAAAACGAACAACTGCTCGAATTGCCGGCCGGTACGCCCCCTGCGCGGCTGCTCATCAAGGGCGACCACGACCCGTTGCTGGAGATCGTGGGCCGGCCAGACCAGGGCAACGCGACCGTGATCTTCGGCGCGAGCGACCATCCGCACACCATCAGCGCCGAGCTGATCGCCGGCAGTGAAGCCATGACGCTGCCGCCTTCCCAACTCACGCTCTGGCTCGACGGCTGTCGTCAGGCGACGATCTACTTCCCCGCCGTTTCGATGGCCGCGGGTCAGCGGCTGGAATTCTGGGTGAGCGAAAGCGGTGCGACCTTTACCCGCACCGGCGATCAGGAACACCCCGATCTGACGGTCCCGCTGCGCGCCCCGACGCTACCGTGGGTGCCCTTGGAGCCCGAGCTACAAATCGACCGCGTCGCCAGCGGTTTTCAGCTGCCGGTGAACATCGCGTTCGTGCCCAATCCCGCAGAGGAGTCGAGCGCACCGCACTACTACGTCGTCGAACTCTACGGCTCGATCCGCGTCGTGAATCGCGCCGGAAGCGTCGGCATCTTCGCCGAGAACATGCTGAACTTTGACCCGACCGGACCATTCCCCGGGTCTGGCGAGATCGGACTCGCCGGCTGCGTCATCGATCCCGCATCCGGCGACCTATTCGCCACCATGCCCTTTGCCGCCATCGACAATCGCCCCGAGCTGGGAATCTTCTCGAAGGTGGAGCGCCTGCGCAGCATTGACGGCGGACGCACTCTCCACGAGCGCACCACGATTCTCGAGCTGCGCGATCAGGAGACGGCTCCCTCGCACCAGATTTCGAACATCACGATCGGTCCCGACGGCTTTCTCTATGTTCATGTCGGCGACGGGTTCGAGATCGTCGACGCCCGCAACATCGATTCGTATCTGGGAAAGATCTTGCGCATCGATTTCGAAGGCCGGCCGGCGCCCGACAACCCGTTCTACGACGAGTCGGACGGAATCTCCGCCCGAGATTTCGTGTGGGCGTACGGCTTGCGCAACCCGTTCGGCGGCGCCTGGCGTGTATCGACCGGGCAACACTTCTTCGTCGAGAACGGCTCGACCGTCGATCGTTTTGCGCTCGCCGTCCGAGGACGCGACTATCTCTGGGACGGCAGTGAAGACAGCACGCGAAACTTTGCACTTCACAATTGGTTCCCCGCCCACGCGCCGGTCAACATCGCCTTCATCGAGTCATCGCAGTTCGGCGGATCTGGATTCCCCGCGGAATATCAGGGCAAGGCCTACGTCACCGAGTCGGGACCGACCTGGGCCGAAGGACCGCAGTCGCTCGGCAAACGCGTGGTCCAGTTCGACGTCGCCGACGACGGTCTGACCGCAAGCGAGCCGCGGACTCTGGTCGAGTATGTCGGAGTCGGCCGCGCCACGGCCGTGGCGCTGGCGGCCGGGCCCGACGGGCTTTACTTCTCCGATCTCTACAAAGACCTCGACTACCTCTCCCCGTTTGATCGCGGCGCGAACATCTATCGCATCTCCTACCGACGGCCGCTCGATTGCGATAACAATGGCCGCAGCGATTTGTGCGAGCTGGCTGAAGATTGGACGCTCGACGCCGACCGCAGTGGATTCATCGACAGCTGCGAATTCGACCTCGGCGATATGAATTGCGACGGTCGACTCAACGGGTTTGATATTCGTCCGTTCGTCACCGCGATCATCGATCCCGACGAATACCTCGCCGAATTCGCGGGCTGCCCGATCCTGCACGCCGACATGGACTTTGACGGCCGCGCCGGCGTCAGCGATATTCGCAACTTCATTCGCCGCTATCTGGCCCTGAACCCGATCACGCAATAGCGGAGCCTCGCGCGGCGCGTCAGGCGGCTCCGCGCCCGAGGCGATTCATGAACCTGATCGACATCACGCCGCGCGTCTCGCCCTCGCTCGCCGTCTGGCCCGGCGACACCGCCGCCGGCCGCGAAGTCATCCTCGATCAATCCCGTGGCGACAGCGTCACGCTCTCGACCCTCCGCGCGACGGTGCATCTGGGGGCTCACGCCGACGCGCCCAATCACTACGGACTTCACGCCGCTGCGATTCATGAGCGGCCGCTGCACTACTACATCGGCCCCTGCGCGCTGTTTCATATCGACGTCGCGCCGCGAACGCGGATCACGGTCGCCCACTTCCTCGCCGCCGCCCGTCGCGCCGGGTGGAGCGATGCGCACGGCGGCGCGCTGCGCGGCCCCGGCGGCG
>JALHOX010000374.1:0-1983 GCA_022842805.1 Phycisphaerae bacterium
GAATTTCCTCGTTCGTGCCCGGCTCCTGGCCCATGAAGTTGTTGGCGGGGAAGCCCAGCACGCGAAGCCCCTTCTCGCCATACTTCTCGTGCAGCCCTTCAAGCTGCTCATACTGCGGCGTCAGCCCGCACTTCGACGCGACGTTGACGATCAGCAACACGTTGCCCTTGTATTTGCTGAGCTTCACATCTTCGCCGGCGATGTTCTTGACCTCGAAATCGAGCACGCTCGTCGCGGCCTTGGCGGCGGACGAGAGGGCGGCTTCGTCGGCGGGGCGGGCGTGGGCCCGGGTGAAAAAGCCGACCAGGGCAAAGCAGCATGTAGCGATGGCGGCGGCGAGATAGCGGAGACGTCGCATGGGTAGGACCGGTCCTTTCGAATGGGCCTGCGGAAAAACGGGACGCGGCCTCCACTTCGAGGCCGCGTCGGGAACAGTCTTGATTATTGCGCCGTGCGGGGGCGTTTCCAGTCGTCGCCGCCGGTCGCGACTGCGGGCCTTTACGCCAAGCCGTCCTTCTGCCCCATGTACTTCAGCAGATCGCGGACGCGGCACGAATAGCCGTACTCATTGTCATACCACGACACGAGCTTGAAGAACTGCGGGTTCAGCTCGATGCCGGCGGTCGCGTCGTAGATGCTGCTGCGCGGGTCGCTGATGAAGTCGGAGCTGACCACCGCTTCTTCGGTGTAGCCCATGATGCCCTTCATCGCGCCTTCGCTGGCGGCCTTGATCGCCGCGTTGATCTCCTTCATCGACGTCTTCTTGCTGGTGCGGACCGTCAGGTCGACCACCGAGACGTTAATCGTCGGCACGCGGAAGGACATGCCCGTCAGCTTGCCCTTCAGCTCGGGGATGGCGAGGGTCACAGCCTTCGCCGCACCGGTGCTGGCCGGAATGATGTTGTGCCCGGCCGCGCGTCCGCCGCGGAAGTCCTTCTTGGACGGGCCGTCGACGGTGGGCTGGGTGGCGGTCATGGCGTGAACAGTGGTCATGAGCGCTTCTTCGATGCCGAAGTTGTCGTTCACGATCTTGGCCAGCGGCGCGAGGCAGTTCGTCGTGCAGCTCGCGTTGCTGACGATCGTGTCCTTGTTCTTGTCATACTTCTCGTGGTTCACGCCGACGACGAGCGTCGGAATATCGGCGTCCTTGGCCGGGGCGGAGATCATGACGCGCTTGGCGCCGGCGGTCAGGTGCTTGGTCGCGCCCGCGCGGTCGGTGAAGTGGCCGGTCGATTCGACCACATAGTCGACCTTCAGATCCTTCCACGGCAATACGGTCGGGTCTTTCTCGGCGAAGCAGCGAATCTTCTTGCCGCCGACGACGATTTCGCTCTCAGTGTGGCTGACCTCGATCGGGAACTTGCGGTGGGTCGTGTCGTAGCTCAGCAGATAGTCCAGGTTGTCCGGCGGAACGAGGTCGTTGACCGCGACAAACTCGAAGGCGGGATCCTGCCAGGCGGCCCTGAGAAAGAAGCGTCCGATGCGGCCGAAGCCGTTAATTGCGATTCGCATTGCCATGGCGATAGCTCCTGTGATGAGTATTGCGCCGGCGCCGCCCGACGGGCGGCGCGGAACATTTCTTTTGGGTACGAGTTTAGCGGAAGCGGTGTTCTGCGGGGGCGGGCGGGGGGCTCGGCGAAGTCGATCGCGGAGCGAGCTGTCCTCGCCCCCGACGGCGCGGCGATCGATGTCGCCTGTTTGCCGTGCCGATTGGCGATGCGTGGGGTGGAAACGGGCGCCGGTCGCTTGCAGCTTGCGACCGCGCGCCCCCTCTCTATAATCGCGGCCCGCGGTCGCTTTGTCGGCGACGGCCCTTCGCGCGGCCTAGTGGACAGCCCTGATGACGGCTCACGAAACCGGCAGTTGGTACGACCGTAACTACTTCCTGCTGCGGCGTTTACATTCATTGACCGGGATCGTGCCGGTGGGCGCGTTCCTGATCAACCATCTGCTCACCAACTCGACCGCGGCCCTCGGCGGCGG
>JALHOX010000374.1:1993-4172 GCA_022842805.1 Phycisphaerae bacterium
ACGAACACGTCTTCTGGATTCACAGCCTGCCGTTTCTCGTGTTCCTCGAATTCGGCGCGATCATCCTGCCGCTTTTCTATCACGCTCTCTTCGGCGTCGTTATTGCGCTGACCGGTAAGTCGAACGTGCGGCATTACAGCTACGCCGACAACTGGCGCTATACGCTGCAACGGCTGACGGGCTGGATCGCGTTCGTGTTCATCCTGGTTCACCTGGGCCACTTCCGCTTCGTCCACTTTTTCGGCGGACCGCACTATGTGGGCACGCCGGCGCCCTTTCATCAGCTGCAGCTCGGGTTTTCGATGGGGCTGCCGATGGCGGCGTGGATGACGATTTACATGGTTGGGCTGGTGGCGAGCGTCTACCACTTCGCCAACGGCATCGTGACGTTCTGCATTTCGTGGGGCATCACGGTCAATGATTCGTCGCGACAAAAGGTGTCGCTGGCGAGCGCCGGGCTGGGCGTGGTGCTGATCGCTTGGGGCGCCATGTCGCTCTGGGCCATCGCCAATGTCACGCCGGCGACAAAATTGAAAGAAGCCTCGGGCGCGCCCGCCGCTGAAACTCATGAAATGACGCCGCCGGCGCGGGCTTCGAGATAAGAATTGTTCGATCTGAGCCGCGCCCGTGAGGAAGCGGTGACTCGATATTCCAGACGAACCGCTTCCTCACGGGCGCGGCTCTGACCAGCAGCGAGCGAGAAGAGCAATGGCAAAACAACGCGTGGTGGTCGTCGGTGGCGGGCTGGCCGGCCTGGCCGCCGCCATGAAGCTCGCCGAGGATGGCACGCCGGTCGACTTGATCAGCATGGTCCCGGTGAAGCGCAGCCACAGCGTGTGCGCTCAGGGCGGGATTAACTCGGTCAACAAATTCACCCGCGCCCAGGGCGACTCCGAGTGGCTGCACTTCGACGACACGGTCTATGGCGGCGAATTTCTGAATGAGCAGCCGCCGGTGAAGGAGATGTGCTTTTGGGCGCCCAAGGTGATCGAGCTGCTCGATCGGCTGGGCGTTCCCTTCAACCGCTCGGGCGAGGGCAATCGCTCGGTGCGTCGCTTCGGCGGCACGCTCTTCAAGCGCACCTCCTACGCCGGCGCCAGCACGGGGCAGCAACTGCTCTACGCGCTCGATGAGCAGGTCCGCCGCTATGAGGCCGAGGGCGTCATCAAGAAGTTTGAGTATTGGGAGTTTCTCGGCCCGGTGCTCGATGAGAAGGGCGTCTGTCGCGGCTGCGTCGCCCAGGACATGTTCTCGCTGGAGATCCGCGCCTTCCCCGCGGACGCGGTGATTCTGGCGACGGGCGGCAACGGCCTGATCTACGGCAAGTCGACCATGTCGATGGTCTGCACCGGCGGGGCCGGCGCGCGGGCCTACCAGGCCGGCGCGTGGTACGCCAACGGCGAATTCATCCAGGTGCATCCGACGGCGATCCCCGGCGCGGACAAGCTGCGCCTGATCAGCGAGGGCGCTCGCGGCGAGGGCGGGCGCGTCTGGGTGCCGAAGAAGCCCGACGACCGCCGCCATCCGACGCAGATCGCCGAAAACGAGCGCTATTACTTCCTCGAAGAGCGCTATCCGAAGTATGGCAATTTGGTGCCGCGCGACATCGCGACCCGCGAGATCTTCGCGATCTGCAAG
Source organism: Phycisphaerae bacterium (assembly GCA_022842805.1). Taxonomy (GTDB): domain Bacteria; phylum Planctomycetota; class Phycisphaerae; order UBA1845; family Fen-1342; genus JALHOX01. The sequence continues at coordinate 3,632 of JALHOX010000374.1, forward strand.
GAAGGCCGCAGCGTCGACCCCAACGCCTATTGCGTCTATCTCGACCTGACCGAGAAGGCCACCGGCATCAAACGCGAGGTCCTCGAAGGCAAGCTCGGCAACATCCTCGAAATCTACGAGAAGTTCGTCGGCGTCGATCCGCTGGCCGAGCCGATGAAGATTTTCCCCGCCGTGCACTACAGCATGGGCGGCCTTTGGGTCGACTACGAGGAAGACGCGGAGACCGGCGGGTTAAATCTCGATTCGCCGCGCAATCAGCAGACCAACATTCCGCAGCTCTACGCCCTGGGCGAGGCCGATCATCAGTATCACGGGGCCAACCGGCTCGGCGCGAATTCGCTGCTCTCGTGCATTTTCGCCGGATTGGTGAATGGCCGCGGCCTGCGAACGCATCTGAAGAACCTGCCGAACGGCAGTGTCGACAAGGTGCCGGCGTCGCTCTTCGAGCGCGAAGTGGCAAAGCACAAGGCGACGCACGAGGCGCTGATCAAGCGCGAGGGGCCGGAGAACGCGGCCAAAATTCACCAGGAACTGGGCCTGG
>JALHOX010000375.1 GCA_022842805.1 Phycisphaerae bacterium
GCCAAATGCGGTGTAGCGGGCGGCGGTGGGCTGATCGGGCACGGACGCATCGGCCAGGAAGCGGTCGCTGATCACGGTTGCGCCGCGGCCGTCGCTGGTGAAGACGCCGGTGCCGAAGGCGATCTGACCGGGCACGTTGGTGCCGAGCAGGGTGTACGTCGCGCCGAAGGCGACCAGTCCGGCGTCGCTCACGCTCACGCTGCGCTGCGTCCAATCCAGAACGGCGTTGCCGAACCGCGCCGAATAGGGCTGGGTGAATTGCTCCAGATCGACAATGCGGATCATGTTTTGATCGCTGGCGCGCCAGCGAAAGTATCCGCGCGAGTCGCCGCTGCCGGCGATCGGCGTGCCGAAGATCAATCGATCGCCGGCGCCCCAGGCGAGGGGCAGCGCCAAGGGGTCGAAGTCGCTGCGTGCGGCGTAGCGGCCGAAGAAATCGGCGTTGTTGCGACCGGGCACTTCGCCGCGCGCCGCCGGGTCGTCGTCGACGACGTTGCGCAGCGTGTCGCCATCTCGCACAAACAAGCCGCCCACGCCGGCGCCGCCGGTGTATTGCGCCCAAAAGGCGATGCGGCCGGTTTCGTCGATGACGGGCACGCCGAAGTCGGTGAAGGTTGCGCCCGCGGCCTGGCCGGGCACGCTGTCGGCGACCGTTGCGATCGCGGTCAGGGTGAGCGCGCTGGGCGGCGGCGAGTTGTCGTTGACGTTGGTGTTGGTGTTGCCGCTGCCCGAGTTGGTATTCGTGTTGGCGCTGCTGTTCGAATTGAGATTCGCGTTGGCGTTTGCGTTTTGATTGCCGTTGCTGTTGCTGTTATCGGGCGGCACAGGGCAGCCGGGCAGCAGGGTGAGCATGGTTCCAAGGGCGGCGACCGCCATGGGGCCGGCCGCTCGTCCGAAAAGAGCGGCGGTGGAGCGGTGTGACCGAAGACCGACGCGTTTGGCATCTGCTGCGCTGCGAATCATCATTGTCAGTCTAGGTTGCGTGTCCAGCCGGGGAAAGCCGGGCGGGCCGCTGCTCGTCGATGTGCTACTCATTTCGCGCGACATTCCACACGATTCAACAGGATAAGGCGCGCTCCGCCGAGCGGGTGCGGCCGCTAACTGCACGACGACGATCCGGAGTCGCAGGCATGGTCAATTATCAGACGCAAGTATTGGCGTGGGTATCGCAGCAGGGCGGGGCCACCGGCATCGCCGTCTTCATGCTCGGCTTTGCTTACGCTTTCTATGGCAACAAGATGCTCCCCGGCCTGCTCGCCATCTGCTGCGCCGGCATCGGCTGGGTTGGCGGGATGGTCCTCGGCGAACTGGGCCACTTCCCCGGTCCGGTCGCCGCGGCGCTCGCCATGATCGCTTTCGCCGCCATCGGCGCAATGCGTCCGCGCATCGGCGTCGCGATCGGCGCGACCGTCGTCGCCGCCGTGCTTGGCGCCTACTGCACCAATCTCTTCGGCGCTCCGCCGCAGGTCAGCCTGGCGACGATCGGCGTCGGCGCGGTCCTCGGACTGACGCTGTCGTTCCTCGCGCCGCGCACTGTGCCGTTGCTGCTGACCACCGTGCTGGGCACGGCGCTGCTGCTGATCGGCTTCGTCGGCGCCGCGACGCAGTTCCTGCCCGATATCGGCCAGACGCTCCGCGAATGGTCGGCCACCTACGCCGCCGTGTTCCCGATGCTGGGCGGCATGCTGGCGGTGGCGGCCTATTCGTTTCAATCGATGCAGCAGCGCGGCGACATGATGACCGGCGTCTAGGCAAGCGCGGCCGCTCTGTCGGCGCGCCGCGGTGCCGAACGCACTCGCGCGGGCAAAGTCGCGGCACTTCCCGGATGTCTCGGAGTCGAGCGCGGGGCATTGCGCCCGGGCGTCGAAAATCGTCATCGCGCGGCGTCGGGCCGGCGGGCCTGACGCGAGCGATTCGTACCCTCCTATACTTGCCCACACCGGCCGACGGCGTTGGCGCCATCGAGCAATCGTTCGACGTCGAACGTGTTTGAATGCCGCACCGTGCAGTCGGGATTGAGCGAATGGCGCGATGAATCAGACTGCTGCTCCCGCCTCCCGGCGGCTCATCCTCTGGACCTGGGTTTTCGGATTGCTGCTGGCGGCGGCCTTTGGCGGCCGGCTGGTGTCGTCGGTGGCGTTTGCGTATGAGCGCGGCAAGCTGCAAGCGCTGCAAACCGAACTCGACAAGCTCGGCAGCGAGCTCGCCGCGATGCAAAACGTGTCGCGGGCTTTCAACCTCGTCGCGAGCCTGGCGCGGCCGGGCGTCGTGCAGGTCGTCGTGGCGGCGGGGCAGTACGACGCCGACTATGCCCGCGACCAGTTGCGGATCTATTTGCGATTCGAGGCCGAAGAAGACGAGGCGCTCACCGACTCCGACAAGGCGGCGATGCTGAAGTTTCTCGAATCGGGAAAGCGCGAAGACCTCAACCCGCTGATCAACGCTCCGCAACGTGGCTCCTATTGGCGACAACGCCTTTACCGCGGCGGCGGCAGCGGCAGCGGCCTGATCTTCGACGCCGCCGGTTACATCTTGACCAACAACCATGTCGTCGAGGGGCGGGCCGAGGTGTCGGTGTTGTTGCATGACGACCGGCGCTACGCCGCAAAGGTCGTCGGCCTCGACCCGAAGACCGACCTGGCCGTGCTCAAGATCGATGCCCCCGATCTGCACGCGCTCTCGTTTGGCGATTCGGACAAGGTGCAGGTCGGTGATTGGGTGGTGGCGATCGGCGCGCCGTTTGGATTAACGCAGTCGGTCACGCACGGCATCGTCAGCGCCGTCGGCCGCGCCGAAGTGGGCTTGCCCATTCCCTATCAGAATTTCATCCAGACCGATGCGGCGATCAACCCGGGCAACTCCGGCGGGCCGCTGCTCAACCTGCGGGCCGAGGTGGTCGGCGTGAATACGGCGATCGCCGCCAATGAGGAATTTAAGAACGCCGGCGTGGCGTTTGTGGTGCCTTCGCGCACGGCCAAGCGCGTGGCGGCGGAACTGCGAAGCGCAGGCGTCGTGACGCGCGGCTGGCTGGGTGTCTCGCTGGCGGACCTGGAGCCGGACTACGCCGAAGTCTTTGGGCTGACCGAGACACGCGGCGTGGTGGTGACCGCCGTATTCGACGGCACGCCGGCGGACAAAGCCGGGCTGGAAGTGGACGATGTGATCGTCACGCTGAACGGCGAGCCGGCGCTCTCCGTGCAGCAGCTGCGCGGGATCATCGCCGAGCAGAAGCCCGACGAGACGGTGAATGTGAAGTACTACCGCGAAGGCACGCCGCGCGAGATGCAGATTCAGTTGTCCGATCAGCCGAAAGACTTTGAAGCATTCGCGCGCGCCACGCCTTCGCGAAGTTTGGTCTGGCTGCCCGAATTGGGATATGGCGGGCGCACGTTTCGGCCGGGGATGCGCGATGGCAAGGCCTTCGAGAGCGACAAGGCCCGCGGCGTGTTGGTCTCGGGCGACGAGAAGGACAGTGCGCGGCTGGGGAACTTCAACTTGCTGATCGAGTGCAACGGCGAGCCGATTCGCAGCATCACCGACCTGCGTCTGGCGCTGGCGAAGGTGCGGGCGGGCGACAAGGTGAAGCTCAAATTCCGCGACCCGATCGGCGACGCGCTGCTCGTCGAGCGCGAGATTCAGCCGCGCGAGTCGAAGCGAAAAGACCTTGGCTCCCCGCAGCGCTAATCATCGGGTTGGGTGCGATGCCGACGCCTGCTTCGTCGGCATCAAGCTCTTCTATCGCGCGAACAAATCGCGCACTCGGCACTTAAATTTCGGCAGCACTACCGCATCCGTCAGCGCCTGCTTGTCATTCAAAACGATCGGCTCCTGATCCGGTCGGACGATGCAGACGCAGCGCCGCTTTGGGTCGACGATCCAGACACGGTCGACGCCCATCACGAGATATTCGCCGGCCTTTTCGAGTAGCTGTCGCCACGACGACGCGACGCCCACCACTTCCACCACAAGATTCGGCGGAACTGCGAGAAAACCTTCTTCCTCTGTGTCGCGCGGTAGTCGTTCGTAGGAGTAATAGGCGACATCCGCCCCGCGGACTGTGTCCGGCGCCGTGCGGGTGATCACGCCAAACTCGTTCGTCAGCACCCGGCCGCAACGGTGCCGCCGCGCCCACTCCCAAAGCAGTCCCGCCACCATCATGGAA
>JALHOX010000376.1 GCA_022842805.1 Phycisphaerae bacterium
TGGCGGGAGCCGCCGGGCGCCCCAGACTTTCCGGCCTTTGTTATGTTAGCATTGACCATTCCGCTCGCGACAAACGTTTTGTAGGGTGGGCCGTGCCTACACTTTGCGGGCCATCTGAGCGATGCGACAAGCCTAAGGCGCGGTCGGCCGTCGTGTCTGGTCGTATTAGCACGATAATGTGGAAGACCCGTGCGAGGACGACGATCCGATGTATCCGGTCGAGACGTGGCGTGTGGTGCTGAGGCTGACGCCGATCGCGGAGCATCAGACGGCCGATTTTCCGTCGCCGACATTGGCACACGCCGACGGTGCCACCCGTCAAAGTTCGATCGTTGAGCGCCACGGGCGAGCACGGGTCACGGAGTACCGTGACCCATGCCACCCGACCGCGCGTCGAGCGATCTTCCATTTCATCCGACGACATCCCCCCAAATACGTGACATAAACGCGCAGTCCAGGGGTTGAAACCCCTGGCAACCATCGCGAGCCCTCCGGGCGAAGAGGTCCGAACGGCGGACCCTACAACCACCGCGCGCTTGTTTCGTCGGCCTGCGAGCCGCAGGCCGCTACTGCTCGGCGGTGCGGCGGCCCGCGAGGACGCAGGCCGCTACTGCGCGGCAATACGGCGGTCTGCGAGCCGCAGGCCGCTACCGCAGAATCGGCATGTTACGATCCGCCGACCGCTACAGCGCGCGGACGCTGGCGCCGCCACACATCACTTCGCGTCCAGCCGCGTCACTTTGCGTCGAGCCAGTTGGTGCCTACGCCGGAGTCGACTTTGAGGGGGACGCCGAGCTTCATGGCGTTGGACATTTCGCTGAGGATGATGGGGCGCATGCGGTCGACTTCGGTGCGTGGGGATTCGAAGACCAGTTCGTCGTGGACTTGCAGGAGCATGCGCATGGGCAGGTTTTCTTCGCGGATGCGGCGGTCGAGGGCGATCATGGCGCGCTTGATGAGGTCGGCGGCGGAGCCCTGGATGACCGTGTTGACGGCGAGCCGCTCGGCCTGGGCCTTGGCGACGCGGTTGCGCGAGTCGATGTCGAGGATCGGGCGGCGGCGGCCGAGGATGGTTTTGACGTAGCCGTCGCGGCGGGCGTCGGCGATGCACTTGTCCATGAAGGCGCGGATTCGCGCGTAGCGGCGGAAATAGGCGTCGATGAATTCCTGGGCTTCGCTCCTGCCCATGCCGGTGCCGCGGGCGAGGCCGAAGGCGGTTTGGCCGTATATGATGCCGAAGTTGACGGCCTTGGCGCGGGCGCGCTGCTCCTTGGTGACCTGATCGATGGGGACGCTGTTGACCTGCGCCGCGACGAAGGCGTGGATGTCGCGATCTTCCGCGAAGGCCTGGCGCAGGGCTTCGTCGCCGCTGAAGTCGGCGAGGATGCGCAGCTCGATCTGGGAATAGTCGGCGGAGATGAGCAGATGGTCGGCGTCGCGCGGGACGAATGCGCGGCGGATCTCGGCTCCGAGCGGGGTGCGGATGGGGATGTTCTGCAGGTTGGGGTCGCTGCTGGAGAGGCGGCCCGTGATCGCGCCGGTCTGGTGATAGTGGGTGTGGACGCGGCCGGTGCGCTTGCTGCGGGCGTTGGGCAGGGCGTCGATGTAGGTGCTCTTGAGCTTCTGCATCTCGCGGTATTCGAGGATTTGCTCGAGGGCGGGGTGGCTGGTCTCTGCGGCGAGCGTTTCGAGCGTCTCGGCGTCGGTGGAGCGCGAGGTGCGCGTGCGGCGCACGACGCGCATCTGCAGCTTGTCGAAGAGCACCTCGGCGAGCTGCTTGGGGGAATCGATGTTGAAGCGGGCGCCGACCGCGGCTTGCACGCTGTCGCTCAGCTCTTCGATGCGCTTTTGGAGTTTTGTGCCGAGCTGTCGGAGGAAGTCGGCGTCGAGCGAGATGCCTTCCTGTTCCATTTGGGCGAGGACGCGGACGAGCGGCATTTCGGTTTCGCGGAAGAGGGCTTCTACGCCGGCGGGGCCGAGGCGCGGGGCGAAGTAGCGGTACATGCGCCAGGTGTAGTCGGCGTCTTCGGAGGCGTATTCGACGACCTGATCGAGGGGGACCTGATCCATGCGCAACTGGTCGCGGCCTTTGCCGATGAGGTCGGTGATGGGAATCATGTCGTGGTCGAAGAGATCACGGACGAGCTTGTCCATGCCGAAGGTGGTGCGGAGCGGGTCGACGACGAAGGCGGCGATCATGGTGTCGAAGAGCGGGCCGGCGAGATCGATGCCGCTGTTGCGGAGGATGTTGAGGTCGTACTTGAGGTTGTGGCCGACCTTGGTGACGGCGGGGTTGGCGCAGATCGGGCCGAGCGCGGCGCGGACGGCATCGAGCGGGAGCGGTGTGCCGTAGACGCTCATGACGGGGATGTAGGCGGCCTGGCTGACGTCCCATGCGAGCGAGATGCCGACGAGGTCGGAGTCGATGGTGTGGATGCCGGTGGTTTCGGTGTCGATGGCGAATTCGCGGAGCGGGGCGAGCTTGGCGGCGAGGGCGTGGAGTTTTTCGAGCGTGTCGATGCGCTGATAGGGGCCGCGGACGGGGAGGCGTAGCGGGTCGGCGAGGGCGCGATCGACGAGGGAGGTGGGGTTGGCGGCCATCGCCATGCGGGCGGCGGTTTCGGCGGAGTCTTCGGAGTCGGGGTCGGGGGTGTTGTCGAAGAGGCCGGCATCGCTATCGGCGGGTTTCGCGGCGCGTGTCGGTTTGGCAGATTCGGCGGTTTTTTGAGCGGGTTGCGCGGCTTGCGGTGGCGGTGCGGTGTCGGCTTCGCCTGCGCCGCCGGGGAGGAGCTCGGGGAGTTTTCGGAAGCCGAGCTCGCGGAAGATGGCGCGGGCGGCGGGCCATTGGAGGGACTCGACGCGTGCGGCCGCGAGGTCGAGGTGGATCGGGACGTCGAGGCGGAGGGTGACGAGTTGGCGGGTGCGGTCCATCAGTGGGGCGAAGGCGAGGACGGACTCGCGCTGCTTGGGGGTGAGTTCGTCGGCGTGCTGCACGACGGCGGCGGCGGTGCCGTATTTTTGCAGCAGCTTCGCGGCGGTCTTGACGCCGATGCCGGGGACGCCGGGGACGTTGTCGGTGGAGTCGCCGATGAGGGTTTGGGCGTCGATGGCTTGTTGCGGGGTCCAGCCTTTGAGCTCGAAGAGGCGGTCGGCGGTGATGTCTTCGTCTTTGGAGGCGTCGTAGATGGTGACCTGTGGGCTGAGCACCTGGTCGAGGTCTTTGTCGCGGCTGACGAGGTAGACGTGGGCGTCGTCGCGGCCGTGGCGGACGGCGAGTGTGGCGAGGATGTCGTCGGCTTCGAAGCCGGGGAGGCGGAGGATGGGGAGTTGGATGGCCTCGGCGATGGAGACGATGCGATTGAACTGCACCTCCATGTCTTCGGGCGGCGCGTCGCGATGGGCCTTGTATTCGGGGTAGATGTCTTTTCGGAAGACGGTTTCATCGGAGGTGTCGAGGACGAGCGCGAGGTAGTCGGGCTTGCGCGTCTTGACGAGGTTGAGCACCATCTGCCAGAAGACGTGCGTGGCGCGCGTCGGCTCGCCGGTGGGGGAGGTGAGTTGGCCGAAGGGGGCGTAGTACGCGCGGTAGATCTGGGCGTGGCCGTCGATCAGGTAGAGCGTCTTGGGCATGGGCGCATGGTAGAGGGATGGGGATAAGAGCGAATAGCGAATGGCGAATGGCGAATGGCGAATGAAATGCAGAATGCAGAATGCAGAAGGAAAACGGGTGGCATGCCGACGCGGCACTCCGCGTCGGCATGCCGTGGGAATTCGTTGGCCTGCGGGGACGCAGGCCGCTAGTTAGTGTGCGGCGCCGAATTCGGACATGAGCTTTGTTGCGTGGTCGTTGATCAGCTTCCAGGCGGTTCGCAATGTTTCGTGGGTGGTGCGAAGGTTGCCGATCGAGATTCGGAGGCAGTAGCGGCCCTTGAGGGTGGTGTGCGACACGAAGACCGGCCCCTCGGCGTTGACGCGTGTGACGAGTCGCTCGTTGAACTGGTCCTGAATCTGGGCGGGGAAGGGCGGAGTGGCGCGGAAGCAGACCGTGGCGAAGGGGACGGGCGCGGTGAGCTCGAATCGATCATCGGCCTTGATCCAGCCGGCGAGTTCGCGGGCCATGTCGCAGTGGAAGCGGATTCGCTCCTGCAAGCCC
>JALHOX010000377.1 GCA_022842805.1 Phycisphaerae bacterium
GTATGTCGCTTCGGACGATGCGCCGGTCGGCAACAACCTCACCAACTCGTCCTATCGCCGCGCGGTTCCGGCCGCGGGATTCAACTTCTCGCTGGTCGACACCACGCAGCAGCTCGTTCCGGCGATCACGGCCTGGCGCGCGAACGGTCTGGGCGCGGGCGTGGTCGATAACCGCGTCGTCGACGGCATCCTCGATGTGCCGAATGAGGGTCGCTTCCACACGGCTTATAAGGTCACCGACCTTGGCGGCGGCAACTATCGCTACGACTACGCGATCTTCAACCTCACCAGCGACCGTTCGGGCGGCTCGTTTAGCGTGCCGCTGAACGGCGCCACGCCGGTCAACATCGGCTTCAACGACGTGAACTATCACTCGGGCGAGCCGTACGACAACACGAACTGGAACGTCTCCACCAGCGGCGGCGAGATCACCTGGAGCAGCCCGCAGACCTTCGCGCAGAACCCGAACTCGAACGCGCTGCGCTGGGGCACGATGTACAACTTCTGGTTCGAAACCAACCGCGCTCCGCAGGCCGGTTCGGTCGAGCTGGGCCTCTTCAAGCCGCACACGCCGCAGGCCGTCAGCTTCAACGCTTCGGTCCCGAGCGGTCCGGCGATTCTGCTGGGCGACATGAACTGCGACGGAATCGTCAGCGTGGGCGACATCGCCGGCTTTGTGCTGGCGCTGACCGATCCGTTCTCGTACGCGATCCAGTACCCCGGCTGCCAGATGATGGCTGCCGACGTTAATCAGGACGGCGTCATCTCCGTCGGCGATATCGCCGGCTTTGTCGCGCTGCTCACGCAGTAACCGTCAGCGATCACTGTCAAGAAACGCGGACGAGCGGTCAGTCGCCGCTCGTCCCGTCACGTAATCCCCGGCGCGGTGCAAGCCGCACCCTTCGTTCTTTAGAAACCATGTGAGGAATTTGGGATGCGAAAGTTCTGTCTGAACTTCAATCTGATTGGTTGCCTGACGGCGCTCGGCATTGTGGCCTCCGGTTCGGTGAATACGGCGAATGCTGCCGATTGCGGCCGCCCGGCCGGCGTGGTCGAGGGCACCTTTGCCGGCGTGAACGTCGGCGATGGGTCGAGCTTCACCGACGTTTGCCTGAACGCCGAGCGGGCGGGCGACGCTTGGTTTGAGTATGTCGCGCCGCAGACCGGCGTGTTGAACCTGAGCGTGCGCGGCAAGGCCGCCAAGCACGCGATCAGCGTTTGGGAAGGCTGCCCGAATCGCGGCGGCGGCGATCTGGTCTGCCGCGATGACGGCTGGGAAATGCAGACGGTTGCCGGTGCTTCGGTGATCGAAGGCGGCACCTATCGCATTCGCGTCGCCTCGCTCGGCAAGGGCGAAGATTCGTTCGAGATCGATGTGAACTTTGAGACGATGGCCGAAGCGACCGCCGGCGGCGAACGCGCCCCGGGCCCGGACGTGACCTATCAGGCCATTAACGCGGTCAATCGCTACGGCCCGGTCGGCACCATCCACGCCTACATCCTGGACAGCGGCACCTGCAACATCGGCAATCAGAACCTGCGCTGGGGCGGCTCGTGGGCCGGTTCTCCCAGCCTGGCGATGAATCTGTATCGTCTGAGAGATGGCCGTCTGACGCAGATCGGCCAGGGCTTTACCAAGCAGGCTTGCTGCGCCGCGGCCGGCTCGGGCTGCGGCTCGTGCAACGGCACGGGCGGCTCGCTGCTGGGCGCCGGCTGTCGCGACTTCTACGGCGCAGGCTGGAACGATCAGCAGAGCCGTCTCGGCCCGCGTTCGAACCTGAATGCCTTCACCGGTGCGCACATCCTCGCTTCCACGAACACCGGCAACGCGATCTTCAAGCGCTGTCAGGCCGAGCAGGCGGACGTCGATCCGCTGCAAAACCCCGGCGCTCTCTGGTTCTTTGAGGGCGTGTATGTCGCCTCGGACGATGCGCCGGTCGGCAACAACCTGAACAACGCCTCGTACCGCCGTGCCGCGCCCAGCACGGGTTTCAACTTCACCTTCAGCGGCATGCCCGCGACGCAGCAGCTCGTTCCGGCGATTCAGGCCTGGCGGGCGAACGGCCTGGGCGCGGGCGTCGTCGACACGCGCGTCGTCGACGGCATCCTCGATGTGCCGAATGAGGGCCGCTTCCACACTGCTTACAAGGTCACCGACCTGGGCGGCGGAAACTATCGCTACGACTACGCGATCTTCAACCTCACCAGCGACCGCTCTGGCGGGTCGTTCAGCGTGCCGCTGAATGGCGCTACCCCGGTCAACATCGGCTTCAACGACGTGAACTATCACTCCGGCGAACCGTACGACAACACCAACTGGAACGTGTCGGTGGGCAGCGGCGCGATCACCTGGCGCAGCCCGCAGACCTTCGCGCAGAACCCGAATTCGAACGCGCTGCGCTGGGGCACGATGTACAACTTCTGGTTCGAGACGAACCGCGCTCCGCAGGCCGGTTCGGTCGAGCTGGGCCTCTTCAAGCCGCACACGCCGCAGGCCGTCAGCTTCAACGCTTCGGTCCCGAGCGGTCCGGCTATTCTGCTGGGCGACATGAACTGCGACGGAATCGTCAGCGTGGGCGACATCGCCGGCTTCGTGCTGGCGCTGACCGATCCGCTGGCGTACGCGGTTCAGTACCCCGGCTGCCAGATGATGGCCGCCGACGTTAATCAGGACGGCGTCATCTCCGTCGGCGATATCGCCGGCTTTGTCGCACTGCTCACGCAGTAACCAGATCGAACGCAACGCAGCCTGATTTGGATGGCTCGGACAAGCGGGACACCGCTCGTCCGAGCCATTCTTGTTTGTGCTCGTCCGCAGCTGCAGAAATGAAAATGCGGTCACTCCTCCGGGCTCCGGCGGAGTGACCGCACCTCGATTGACTAATCACCGACGGCATTTACTCCGCAGCGTGGGCCTCGACCATCCACAGCAGTTTGTCGGCGCCGCGAACTGCTTCGGTAAACAGGTCCGCGGTGGCCTGATCGCCGGCATCAGCGGCCGCCTCGATCGCGGCTCGGCACGACTTGGCGAAGGTGGCCAACGCGGTCGCCATGTGCTGCACATGGTCGGCGCCGCTGGTGATCGAGAGCGGGTAAGGCGCAAGCTCGCTGCGATGAGCGATCGTGTCGATCCGGCCGTCGGCCACGCCGCCCAACTGCACGCAGCGCTCGGCCAGTTCGTCGACGACCTCCTCGACTCTTTCGGCGACTTCGTCGAAGAGCTTATGCAGCGCCGCAAAGTTGGGGCCGCGCACGTTCCAATGGGCCTGTTTCGCTTGCAAGCCGAGGTCGATCGCGTCGGCCAGGCGAAGATTGAGCAGGTCGGCCATGCGCCGCCGCAGCGCCGCATTCAGATCGATGCGCGACTCGCGTTCGGGGGCGGACCGTCCGCTGGTTTTGGGTAGTGGCTTTTTCGCCATGGGAACGCTCCTTTCACAGAGACTCACGGCGCGTGGATGACGCGGTGTGCCCGCCGCGAAACACCAGGAGGGGTTGCCCACGGCGCGGCACACCGCCATCAACACCTCGATTGTAGAAGGGTCGATCGCGGGCGATCTGAAAGGACGAGGATTGCAAAAATGGAGAGCGGACCTCAGATGCGGCGGGCAGCCGCGGCCGCCCTGCCGCCTTCGTCACTTCGCGATCTGCAATCTCGTCTACGCCAGCAGTTTGCGCAGCGTCTTCACGAGCTGGTCGCCGAGGCCGCGCACGATGTCGCGGGTTTTGGCGTCTTTGAGGTCGCCGTTGGCGTCGAAGGCTTCGTGGGATTTGGAGAGCGCGAATTGCTGAGGCAGGACGGTGACGTTGATGTTGCTAAGGATCGCGCGAAGATGCACGAGGCCGCGCAGTCCGCCCAGCGCGCCGGGCGAGGTGGACATCAGCACGGCCACTTTGTCGTTAAAGGCTTCGAGCGGCGGCTGGGCCGCGACGGGGCGACTGGCCCAGTCGATCGCGTTCTTGAGCGCCGCACTAATCGAGCTGTTGTACTCGGGTGAAGCGATGAGCAGGCCGTGGTGGGTCGTCATGAGGCTCTTGAGCCGCTTCGCGCCTTCGGGCAGGCCGTCGCGGGCTTCGAGGTCTTCGTCATAAAGCGGCAGATTCAGTTCGCGCAGGTCGACCTCCGTCACGCTGGCACCGGC
>JALHOX010000378.1 GCA_022842805.1 Phycisphaerae bacterium
GACTCGATCGCCATCGCCGCCTCGCAGGCCAGCGCATGGCCCGTGGCGTGCGTGTTGCAATCCGCATCCTGCGGAAAATGTCGATAGATCACGCGCAGTGAATCGGGATACCTGGCGACCATTTTTTCGATCATCTTGCCCGCCTGCGCGCAGGCCTCGCACTGCGCGTCGACATACGCCACCAGCGTGTGCGCCGCCTCCGCCGGCCCGAGCCGCAATTCGTCCTCTCGCAGCGCGATCTCGTGTTGCGTCTGGCGAGCATGCTCCCACCGCGCAAATTCCGGATCCTCGGCGATCTTCGTATAGGCCGCCTTGTACTGAAAACCCTGCGCCGACACCTGCATCATCAGCGTGACTTGCAGATGCAGCAGCGCCGCGCACCCGCCCGCCGCAACGGCCGCCAGCGCGTGTCCGCCCACGGGATAGGCCCCATCGCCCGCGACCGTTCGCCGTCGCGCGACAAACCCGAGCAAAGTCATCAGCACCACGACCGCGTTCGCGCCATGCGCCGCGAGACACAGCTTGCACGTCTCCGGCGTGATCGGCAGAAGCCGCCGACTCAGGTCATACGACACCGCGGCCCCCAGCGCGACGACCAGCGCAATCACAAGCTGCCAATTCGCCCCCGGGCGATTGGTCGCACCGACGAAGAGATACCACAGGAACACGAACGCAAAATAAGCCATCCCCAGCGCCGCCCACGGCATCCGCAGCTGCGTATTGGGCACCAGGATCGAAGCCGCGCTACTGCGCAGCAGCTTGGCGCAGCCGGCCTGCGGATCGCTCGCGTCGCAGATGGCCGCCAGCGGCGAATTCTTGGGCGTCATGCCGCCCGAAATGAGCCAGGCCTCGCGACTCACCCACCAACCCGCGACGGCCGCCAGCAGCGCCAAAAGCCGCACAAACATCGCGACAAACGTCTGACGGCGCACGGCCACACCGCTCTTCGAAGGCGAAGTTTCCATGCCCCGCAGAATAGGCGCTCGCGTCGCGCTCTGCATCGCGCAAACACAAAGGCAGGCCGCGCTCCGCAGCCTGCCCTTCAACTTTCTACATCACGCTGAACACACGCTTCAACGACGCCGCGCGATCGCCGCCAAGCTTGCGAGGGACAACAGCATCAGCGAGTTGGGCTCAGGAATCAGCCCCATGTAATTGGCGAAAATCCAATCGCCCACCTGATCGCCGGCGAGCTGGCCGGCCTGATTGTCAAATTGCCAGTGGATTCCGCCATAGATGCGGCTCTGCCCCGCTTCCTGCGCCGCCTGCGTAAAGCTGCTGAAATTGCGGATCACGCCCGGCAACCCGTCGCTGTCCGACGAAAACGCGATGTCGTCGCTCCCGAAGAATTGTCCGAGGATGCTCGCCGCCGCCGCACTAAAGGTGCTGTGGCCCGAGGTGTAAGCCGGAAAGGGCGGCGTCGCAATCAGCGGCGTCCAGAGCGCATCCGCAGTGGTGTCGCCGTTGCCGTCGGTGTCGCCCTCGCGAATACCGGCGACCGGGCGCCACAGGTTGTAGGTGTACTTCGTATCCCACGACGAAATGGCCGCGTCCGCCAGCGCGAGGTTGAGTAAGCCGAACATCCGCGCGTTTTCCAGCAAGCTGTTGTTCTGGGCCGCGCCGACGGTCTGCGCGATGGCGTTCCAGTGTCCGGGCGGCGTCTCGGTGCCGGCGCCATCCGCCCAGAATTGCGCAATCTGCGTCTGATCCGCGGTGCGCGTCAGGCTTGTCGCCGAGCCGAGAGACTTCACCTCGTTATACGCCGCCGTGTATTCCGGGCTGTTCAGCGCCGGCGGCGCAACCGAGCGAAACTGTGAGCCGCTGGTCATGCCAAAGGGCGTCACCTGTCCCCAGCCCGGCAGCAGCGCATTCGCAAATCCGGGCGGCGTCGGACGCCACTGCCCCGGCAGCGTGCCCGGCGTATAGGGCACGTTCGCCGCCGAGCCGTCATTGGCTCGCAGTGTCAAAATCTGCGTGCCGCACGCCTGGCCGATTGCGATGCCCTGCGTCTTCGCCGGACCATCGGGGATCGCGCTCAGCGAATTCGCCAGAGCCGCGCCGAAGACCCCCGCCTGCGACGGAAACGCACTGACGAGCACATCATGCGCCGCCTGGGCCGCCGCGGCTTCACGCGATGTCCCCACCGGCGCCGTGATGTCCGCCGCATAGGGCGTGTAGAGGCGATCGACGCTGTTCACCGCGTCGAACACCGCCGCATGCACCATCCCCAGCGCCCGCGAAGCTCGCGGCGGCGGCGCGCTGGTCGCGCGAATGGCGCTCAGGGTGACGTTGTTCCAGGTGATCACCTCGTCGGCGATCGCGATGTTGCTCAGGACGGCGACAAAGAAGCCTGTAATCAAAAGCTGACGCATGTCGAACGACTCCCCAAATGTGCTGCGGCGGCTCCATCGCTGCCGCAATACAATGAAAATGAGGATGACGCACCCGTCGATGCGGATGCCCAAAAACTCTAGGACTGGGTTTTTTCGAAGTACACTCGCCGCCGCGCCGATCGCGCGGAATAGGCCCGTGCCGCGGTGCGGACCTCTCGTATTCGGCCAAAATTGGGGCAATCAGCCATGAGCGAATCCGTCGCCGACGGCGCGCCGCAGGCCGCGGGAAATTCGGCCACGTCCGAGAATGCGGGCCTGCCGCCATTGCCGTCGCCGCGCGTCCGCGCCATCGGCATCCGTGCCCCGCACCGCAGCCTCGGCCTCATGCTGGCCCTGCTTTACATCGCGGGATTGCTCGCAATCTGGTTCGCGCTGCCGACGTTGATCATGCTGCCGCTGGGCATGTGGCTGTTTCGCAATTTCCGGCAAAATCTCACCCCCACTTCGCTCCTTTGGATTCTGGTCATCGTCGGCCTCGCGATCGTCATCGTGCTGACGCGCGTGTGGTACGTCTTCCTGATGCGCCTGCGCGATGCCCACTGGCAGCGCGACCGCATCGATCGCATCCGCCGGCTGAAGCGCGTCTTTGAGCGCCCGAACGCCGCCGCGCGCCTGCCGCATCGTCGCCTCGAGCTCGAACTTCTCACCCGCCGCGCCACGACGCGCCTGCCCGCGCGCCTGATCCAGGAGCTGCCGCCCGGCTGGCTGATCGTCATCAACCCGGCCGAAAAAGGCGTCGCGATCCCCGCCCATCGAAAGCACCAACCCTTCGAGCCGCTCGACCTGAAACGCGACGCGCCGGGCCTGATGAACCTCTGGTACGAAAACACCGGCTGGACCGCCGGCGCGATCGCCATGATCGAACAGATGACCGAAGAGTTTCAGCGCGCCGCGCCCTGGTACGCCAAGGCCGGCCGCGCCATGGGCCGCATTCACTGGTTCCTGGTGCTTTATCTGCTTTGGGTCAGCCCACGGATCTATCGCGCCATCAAGAGCGGACAATACGACTATCTGCTCATCGTGGCGTTCGTCATCAGCATCAGCTACATCCCCGCCCTGCTGTCCCTCGCGATCTTCGACCGCGCGATCTGGCTCGTGCCGCGCGGCATCGTGCTCAGCGAGGCCTGGCAATGGTCGAGCCGCCGCCGCATCACCCGCGTCGGCCCCGAGCGGACCTCGCTGGTCATCGACGTGAACCAGAACGAGGGGCAGGGCACGGCCCAGTTCGTCGCCAACGGCAAGCGCTACACCCGCAAGCTCCCGGTCCCCACCGTCTTCGCCCTCGCCGCCGGCTGGCTCAGCACCGCCGCCCCGCCCAGCGATGAACAGGTGCAGGCATTCGTAAATCCGGAATGAGGGGGATACCTGCGATGACCGAGGATGAAGCCGCCGAACGTCGAGAACGTTCCGTTGGGATGCTAGCAAATTCCGACGACGCGGCTGGATCGCGGGGCCCGCGGGTTCGGGCGATCGGCATTCGCGCGCCGCATCGCACGCTGGGCTTCTGGCTCACGGCAATCTATCTCACAACGTCGCTCGTCCCGTGGGTCGCCGTTTCCGTGTTCATCGTCATTCCCCTGACGCTGTTGCTTGGCACGGCACTGGGATCGGGCAACTTCGGACTGATGATGGCCCTGGCCTGGATTCCCGCGGCCCCCGTCGGCGTCCTACTCATGATGGGTTGGCATCGCATATTCGCATACATCGCGCACCGAACTCGCAAACCGCAG
>JALHOX010000379.1:0-3194 GCA_022842805.1 Phycisphaerae bacterium
CCGGACGGAACGATTCCGGGCGGCGACACCGGCGGCGATACTGGCGGCGACACTGGGTCGCCCGATGGCGTTGAGCCGCGGCCCGACGGCTCGACCAACGGCTCCAATCCGTTTAACACCGCGCCCAGCGCGACCTTCACCCTCAATCCTTACCCGTCGCCCAACTCCTATCCCGGCGCGCTGATCACGCTCGACGCCTCCGGATCGACCGACCCCAACGGCGATTCGTTGACCTTCTCCTGGAATCAGGCCGAAGGCGCGGCGGGCGTATTCAGCGCGACGAGCGGACCGGTCGTGACCTTCACGACGCCGCTGGTGCTCGCCAACTCGAGCGTTCGAATTCAATGCACGGCGGCGGACGGACGCGGCGGCCTGACGACGGTCTCGGCGGTGATCCCGCTGGTCGTCTCTGAGCAGTTCGCGGGCAACGCCCAGTCGATGCTGCCCTATCGCGACACGCTCACGTCGGATGAGGCGTATCACTTCCTGCGCCGCACCGAGTTTGGCGCAACGCCCGAGCGCGTAGCGCTGGTCACGGGACGTCCGCTGGCGGCCTCGATCGACGACTTGTTCGTCGAGCGACCGATCCCGGCGGAGGTGCTGGCGTTCGAGGAAGAGCTGGCCGAGAACAACGCGCGGCGCTGGCTGGTGCGCTTGATCGAAGGACCGAATCCGTTCCGCGAGCGAATGGCGATGTTCTGGCACGACCGCTTCGCGGCTTCGGGTCGCGTCGCGTCGCGCTGGCAGGATCGCTTCCTGGCGCGCGAGCACTGGGAGATGCTGGCGCAAAACGGCACCGGCAATTATCGCCAGTTCCTCCGCGAACTGACGCTTGATCCGCTGATGCTGCTGTGGCTGGACGGCGCGAATTCGCCCAAGGACAACCCGAACGAAAACTACGCTCGCGAATTCTGGGAGCTCTTTACGCTCGGCCGCGACACGCTCTACACCGAGCAGGACATCCGCGAAGCGGCCCGGGCCTTCACCGGCATTACGCTGCTCTATCAGAACAACGAAGGCGGACGCCCGATCTTCGACATCCGCAATCACGACGAAACGCTCAAGGCGATTTTCCCGGATCGCGCCGTGCCGGCCAATCACGACTATGAGAGCGTGATCGACCTGACCCTGGCGCAGCCCGAGGCGCCGCGCTACGTGGCACGAAACCTCTTTGAGTTCTTCATTCACGACGATCCGAACGACGCCGTGATCCAGGAGCTGGCGGATCTGCTGGTGGCCAGCAACTATGAGCTGGGCCCGGTCGTGCGGCGCATCCTGCAGTCGCAGGCGTTCTTCTCGAGCGCCGCCCGGCATAGCCAGATCTCGTCGCCGGTCGAGCACGTCGTGGGCGTGGCCCGCACGCTCGACGTGCACATCACCCGCGAGGATTCGCAGGACTATCTGCTCTATCTGATGAACGAAGACCTGGGCTACGCCGGCCAGAAGCTGCTCGATCCCCCGGGTGTTCAGGGCTGGGACGAAGGCACGGCCTGGCTGGAAGACCAGATGATCATCTCGCGCGTCATCGCGCTGCGCTGGATGCTGAGCATGGACTTCGGCCCCAACCGCGACGCACGGTTCCCGCTGCATCTGCTGCCGCCGATCTCGGAATGGACGCAGCGCGACGTTCAGGAACGAATCGTCAACGCGCTGGCCAGCGTGCTGCATCTGCCGCTGACCGAGGCGGAGCGCGAGCTCTACGTCGAAGTGCTCGATCAGAGCGGCTATCGCGCGTTTCACCTGCAGAGCCGCGGCGAGCAGGACACCTACCTGTACGAACTGGTGCGCCTGATGAGCATGCACGAGCGGGTTTTCACGCGGTAAGCGCATCGGCGGCGCGAGAATCGAACCGAATCCTTTCGACCGCCTGGCGGTCGCTTTGAAGTGAGGCAGGAAAGATGAGCTGTTCTGAATGCAAACAGATGTCGCGGCGTAAGTTTCTCAGCCGGACGGGCATGAGCTTCGGCGCGCTCGCCGCGATGGACCCCCTGTTCCGCCTCGTCGCGCCGACGTACGCAGCGTCGACCGGCGGCACCGGCAATTTGCTCGTGCTCTGCGAACTGGAGGGCGGCCTCGACGGCCTGAGCTTCCTGGCGCCCTTCACCAACGCCCGCTACATCAGCAACCGCCCGCGGCTGAAGCTGGACGCGACGCAGGTCATGCCCATCGCCGCCCGACCGGAGTACGGGATCAGCAATCTCTTCCCCTACTTCCAGCAGCTCTACAACGCCGGCCAGTGCGCCATCGTGCAGCAGGCCGGATATCCGGACGGCAACGGCTCGCACTTCGAAAGTCAGGAGATTTTCGAGTTCGGCGTGCGAAATCTGGCGTCGTCGGCGTTCGCCAGCGTGCCGTGGTATGAGCGGCTGCGGCAGACTTACTTCGATCAGCCTTACGGCGTGTTCGACACGCAGCGGATCGGCGACCCGGCCCGCTACGGCTATCACGACGTGTCGTATCGCCAGTCCGGACAGGACGTGTTCGCGCGGCTGGCCGAGTTGAAGGTCAACGATGCGGCGAACACCGCGGCGCAGGGGAGCGTCCTGCGCTCCTTCGACGCCATCGCGCGGGCCAGCGCCGATATTCGCCAGCGAACGCAGGGATTCACGTCGAGCGGGAGCGCGCGCGGCGAGTTCTATCGCGCCGCGATGCTGGCCTCGGCCAACCTCGGCACCCAGATCCTGAAGGTGCGCTACGGCGGATTCGACACGCACGGCTCGCAAAACACCGCCAACTCGACGCTGTTCCCGCGGCTGAACAACGAGTTTCAGCAATTCGTGGCGGACATGCAGGCTATTCGGTTGTGGGATCGCACGACCGTCATTTTCTACACCGAGTTCGGGCGGCGCAACTACGAGAACGGCAGCCCGGGCACCGACCACGGGCACGGCGGACACATGATCCTCTGCGGGCCGCGCGTGAACGGCGGCTTGTTCGGGCAGGATGTGACGACTTCGGATCTGTCCGAGCACGACCTGCCGGCCTATGTGGACTTCCGGGCCGTGTTCAGCGCGTGCATCCGCGACTGGCTCGGGTTCGATCCGAATCCGATCTTCCGCGTCAACGGCGAGAACTTCGCCGACGCCATCGGCGGGAGTGGCGTGCTGTTCCGCTGATTGGGGCCGCGCAGAAAACGTGCGGGGCACTTGGCCCGCGCATCGTCAACGACCACACCGGGGAGTGCGGGCAGAATG
>JALHOX010000379.1:3204-4106 GCA_022842805.1 Phycisphaerae bacterium
ACCCGGGGGTGTGGGGCATTAAGCCCCCCACTCCCCGCCTTTTTTGCCGATAGCCACAGCATGAGCAAGGCGAATTCCATGCGAAAGATTCTCGGTTGCGGCGCGTTGACTGGCGCATTCGCTTTTGGCGCGAGCGCCGCGGCAAATGAACTGCCCGACGGATTCTCGCTCAGCACCGTCGCCACCGGACTGAACCAGCCGATTGCGCTGGCTTGCGCGCCCGACGGCCGCATCTTTGTCTGCGAAAAGGAAGGCGCGGTGCGCGTCATCGACGCCGCGGGCAATCTGCTGCCCGAGCCCTTCATCGAGCTGAGCGTGCACACGTTTTCGGAGTGCGGACTGCTCGCGATCGAGTTGTCGCCCTCCTTTGCGACCGACGGCTACATCTACCTCTTCGCGACGGTGCTGCACAACGAGCAGCAGATTCTGCGCCTGCGCGACGTCAACAATCGCGCCGATGAGGCGACCGTGATTCGCGGATTCATCCCCACCAGCGGCGCCAATCACAACGGCGGCGGGCTGCGATTCGGCCCGGACGGAATGCTCTACTTTTCCGTCGGCGATGCGCAGGAGCCGGACTCCGCCCAAAACATCGCGCAGCTCTCCGGCAAAATCGTGCGCATCACCCCCGAGGGCGACACGCCGACCGACAATCCGTTCATCACTTCGACCGGCGCGCCGCGTGCGGCGTACGCGCTGGGCTTTCGCAATCCCTTCCGCTTCGACATCGCGCCCGATGGGCGGCTGTTCGTGCTCGACGTCGGCTCCGACAATCCGGAGCGGCGCGAGGAGATCAATATCATTCGCGCCGGCAACAACGCCGGATGGCCGCTGGTCGAGGGAGAGTTTGACCCGGCCGCCTTCCCCGGCCTGGTCGGCCCCGCGTTCTGCTACAACGATGA
>JALHOX010000380.1 GCA_022842805.1 Phycisphaerae bacterium
TCCGGGCCGAAGATGCGCTCGCAGAAGAGGCCGTCCTTTTCGGCGCGATAGGTGCGGTAATTGATCGTTTCCGGCTTCTTCACCTCGCCAAACGACCAGCTCCGAATGTCATTCGGGCTGGCGAGCGAGATGCGTACCGCCGTGAAGTCATTGATTCTTTCGTAGACAGTTTCACCCATCGGACCTCAACCTCCGGTCAGGTGTGCGGGCAATCCAAAAAAATTCGCGTTTCGTCAGACCGCGCTCGCGGCGAGTTCTCTCGCCGGGGTCGCGTTCGTGGTGGTGGTGGGCAGGGTCATGCCCACGAGTCCGCCGGGCTTGCGGCAGCCCAGCTCGCTGAGAAAGTCGGTTTCGGTGTTCCAGGCCAGAGCGTCGATGCGCTGCGCACCGAGCTTTCGCAGACCGGCGATGACGCGGCCGGCCATCTCTTTGGCGATGCCGTGGGCGTCGTGTTCGATGCGGCCGTCGGTGCGGGTGACCGCCGCGGGGCCCTGGAAGGCCGGCGACAGCTTGCACTCGGTGAGAAAGCCGCGCACGCCATCGCAGACGCCGCGGGCGACGCCGACGAGTTGGCCGTCGTGTCGCGCGGTGACGACTGCGTCGCTGTCTTGCAGCATGCGGTCGACCTGATCGCTGCTGGGGGCGAGCGAAAACTCGACCGAGCGATAGAAGGCGAGCAGCTCATCGGGGCGCAGCGATTTGGCATCGGCGTACTGAATGTTGAACATCGGTCGTCTCCCGGACATTAGGGCGAAGCACAGAACGCGAAAGACAAAGCCGCTCCCTGGTGGTTGCGGCTCTGATCAGCGTCAAATTGGGCGGCGCTTCTCCAACTGAATGTTCAAACCGAGGCCGCGGATTTCGTTACAGAGCACGTCGAACGAAACCGGCGTGCCGGCGTCGAGCGTGTGCGTGCCCTTGACCATGCTCTCGTAGATCTTGGTGCGGCCTTCGACGTCGTCGCTCTTGACCGTAAGCAGCTCCTGCAGGATGTAGGCGCTGCCGTGGGCTTCGAGACCCCAGACTTCCATTTCGCCGAAGCGCTGACCGCCCGTGCGGGCCTTTCCGCCCAGCGGCTGCTGGGTGATGAGGCTGTAGGGGCCGGTGGAGCGGGCGTGGATCTTGTCGTCGACCAGGTGGTGCAGCTTCAGCAGATACATGTAGCCGACGGTGATCTTTTGATCGAAGGGGTCGCCGGTGCGGCCGTCGAAGAGCGTGACCTTGCCGGTGGGGGGCATATAGGCCAAATGCTCGCGCGTGTCGCCGGCGTTTTGCACGGCCTGCACATCTTCACGGCGCTTCTTCACGTGGGCGTTGGCCTCGTTGATGGCGGCGTGGATGTGGTGCTCGGTGGCGCCGTCGAAGACGGGCGTAATGGCCTGGAAGCCCAGCACGGCGGCGGCCCAGCCCAGATGCGTTTCCAGAATCTGGCCGACGTTCATGCGGCTCGGCACGCCCAGCGGATTGAGGCAGATGTCGACCGGAGTGCCGTCTTCCATGAACGGCATGTCTTCCTCCGCCATGACACGGGCGATGACGCCCTTGTTGCCGTGGCGGCCGGCCATCTTGTCGCCCACGCTCAGCGTGCGCTTGGTGGCGACGTAGACCTTGACCATCTCCAGCACGCCGCTGGGCAGCTCGTCGCCGCGCTTCATGTGGCCGAGGCGGCGTTCGCACTCGGTCTCGATGCCCTGCAGCTTGGGCGAATACTGGGCGACGATCTCGGCGGCCTTTTCGCGGGCCTCGGCGGGCTTGACCCACTTCACATTAAAGGTGCTGATCTGCTCCAGCAGAATCTCGGGGTTGTCGCTCTTGCCGACCTTCTGACGCGTGTTGGGGTCGATGATCTCGTTGCCCGAGGCCTTTTCGATGGCGTGGATCATCTGCTTGAAGAGCGCGATCCGCTTCTGATCGCTCTCCTCCTTGAAGGTCTTCATCTGCCGTTCGATGGCCTTTTTCTGCTCCTCGGTCAGGTGCGTGCGGCGGCTGAAGTGGCGCGTTCCAATGACGACGCCTTCCTGACCGGCAGGCAGTTCGAGCGAGTCGTTTTTCACGTCTTCGCCGGCGCGGCCGAAGATGGCGTGTAGCAGTTTTTCCTCGGGCGAAAGCTCGGTCTTGCTCTTGGGGCTCACCTTACCGACGAGGATGTCGCCGGCCTTGCAGCGCGTGCCCACGCGGACGACGCCGCGCTCGTCGAGGTTGCGCAGGGCGCGCTCGCTGACGTTGGGGATGTCGCGGGTGAACTCCTCGCGGCCGAGCTTGGTCTCGCGGATTTCCACGTCGTGGGATTCGATGTGGATGCTGGTGAAGGTGTCGGCCTTGACCAGACGCTCGCTGATGAGGATGGCGTCTTCGAAGTTGTAGCCGTCAAAGGTCATGAAGGCGACGAGGACGTTTCGGCCGAGGGCGAGTTCGCCGTGTTCGGTCGAGGCGCCGTCGGCGATGATCTGGCCCTTCTTGATCTTCTGGCCGGGGCGGACGATCGGGCGCTGATTGAGGCAGGTGCGCTCGTTCAGGCCGACGAACTTCCTGAGGACGTATTCATCGGTGTCGTCGATCACGATGCGCATCGCGTCGACGTAGGTGACCGTGCCGTTCTGTCGGGCGTGGATGACCATGCCGCTGTTTTCGGCGACGGCCCGCTCCATGCCTGTCGAGATGATCGGCGGGTCGGAGATGATCAACGGCACCGCTTGGCGCTGCATGTTCGATCCCATGAGCGCGCGGTTGGCGTCGTCGTGCTCGAGGAACGGAATCAGCGCGGCCGAGACGCCGACGGTCTGCTTGGGCGAGACGTCGACGTAGTCGATCTGGGCCTTGGTGACCTGCTGGATGTCGCCGCGCTCGCGGGCGAGCAACGCGCCTTCCTTGAGCGGGGTGGACTCGCGCTCGGGGCCGCGGCGTTTGCGCTGCACGTATTCGGCCTTGGGTTCGAGCGCGGGCAGGGTATGTCCGTCGCTCTGATCCTCCAGCACATCGGGCGGGCCGAGCGTGCTGCGCATTTCTTCGTCGGCGCGCAGGCGGACGAGCTGGCCGTTCACCTTGCCCTTTTCGACCTTGCGATAGGACGTGGTGAGGAAGCCGTATTCATCGACGCTGCTGAAAATGCCCAGCGAAGCGATCAGACCGATGTTGACGCCTTCGGGCGTTTCGATCGGGCAGATGCGGCCGTAGTGCGAAATGTGCACGTCGCGGACTTCGAAGCCGGCGCGCTTGCGATTGAGACCGCCGGGGCCGAGGGCCGAGAGGCGGCGTTCGTGGGTGAGCTGGCTGAGCGGGTTGGTCTGGTCGACCACCTGGCTCAATTCGCTGCGGCCGAAGAAGAAATCGATCGCGCTGCTGATGCTCTTGGTGTTGACCAGCTCGGCGACCTTGCCAATCGAATCGGGCTCCTTGAGGCTCATGCGCTCCTGCACGGTGCGACGGAGCTTGAGGAAGCCCTTGCGCAGCTCTTCGGCGGCGAGTTCGTCGATGGTGCGCAGGCGACGGTTGCCCAGGTGATCGATGTCGTCCACCGCGCCGTCGCCGGAGCGGAGAGCCAGCAGGTAGCGCAGCGAGCTGACGAAGTCCTCGGCCCGCAGGACCATTTCGCTTTCGGGGATGCCCTGCTCAAACTTGCGGTTGAGGCGGAATCGCCCGACGCGGCCAAGGCGGTAGCGGTTTTCGTCGTAGAATTTTTCGTGGAAGAGCTTCTTGGCCTTCTCGAGCTGCACCGGGTTGCCGGGGCGCAGGCGGGCGTAAATGCGCTGCAGGGCCTCTTCGTGGGTGTGGCTGGCGTCTTCGGCCAGGGTGTTGAGCACGATCGGGTCGGTCATCTTGGCGATGACGTCGGCCTGCTTGATGCCCGATTCGCGGATTTTGTTGAGGCCTTCGCCGATCTGGCGGCCGGCGCCGACCAGCTCTTCGCCGGTCTCGGGCGCGATGATCGGGGCGGCGGTCCACATGTCGGGCTTCAGGCCCGAGACCTTGACCGTCTTCACCTCATAGAAGGTGCGGATGATCGCTTCGTCCGTGCCGTACTTTTCGTTCATGGCGCGGAGGAAGGTGGTGGCGGGGATTTTGCTGCTCTGGTCGATGCGGACCGCGAAGACGTCCTTCTTGG
>JALHOX010000381.1 GCA_022842805.1 Phycisphaerae bacterium
TCGCGCGCTTGCTTACATAGCGGAAATGATCGAAGCTGGCTCCGCTGACTCCCTCGCCCACGTCGAGTTCATCATGGAGCTGGAAGACGCTTTCGACACCTCGATCCCCGATTCGGTCGCGGGGAACATCCGCTCGCTCGACGATTTCCTCGACTGGTACTATCGCGACCAAGGCCGCGACGCCGCCTGAGCATCAGCATCGCCTGATCGCCCCGCCCGGCTAAGATCGCCTCGTGCGAAACCGATACTTCGAGTTCAACGGCAAGCCTTTCCCCTTCCAAAACGACCTCGGCTTCCCCGAGGGGTTGATCGATTTCATTTTGACCTATGGCGACGAAGCGCTCGAAGCGCTGCGCCGCGCCGCGGCCGACCCGGAGCAGGCTCAGTCGCTGCAGGAGCTGCTCGATCAGGGAATCCTGGAGAAGGTGAAGGGCCGATTCCGCCTGACGCCGCGGGCCGTGAACATGATGCAGCGCCGCGCCCTCATGGAAATCTTCGCCCATCTGCCGCGCGGCTCGCGCGACAGCCACGCCGCGAAGGAACCCGGCGGCATCGGCGAGCGCATCGAAGGCACGCGCCCCTACGAATTCGGCGACCCGCTCAGCGAACTCGATTCGCACACGACGCTGCGAAACGCCCTGCGTCGCACGGAAGCGGAAAATCGTGCGACGGATGCCGGAAGTAGCGGCCTGCGGCCCGCAGGCCGACAAATTTCACCATCGACGCCGCGCCTGCGCCTCAGCCAATCCGACCTCGAAATCCACCAAACCGAAGCCCGCAGCAGTTGCAGCACGGTCCTGTTGCTCGACATGTCCGGCTCAATGCAGCGCTACAACCGCTTTTTCAACGCCAAGAAGTGCGCGATGGCGCTCATCGCCCTCATCCGCCAGCGATTCCCGCTCGACACCATCGACCTCGTCGGCTTCTACTCCGGCGCCGAGCAGCTCGACATCGACCGCCTGCCGCTGCTCATGCCCAAGAGCGTGACGCTCTTCGACCCCCAGGTGCGGATGCGCGTCCCGTTGAAAAAAATCGCCGAAGCGCCGCAGCATTTCACGAATCTGCACCTCGGTCTGCTCAAGGCCGAGCGAATCCTGTCGCGCCGCGCCGGCGACACCAAGATGGTCTTCATCATCACCGACGGCCAGCCCACCGCCCACGTCGCCGGCGACTACGTCCACCTCATCTGGCCGCCGCACCATTCCAGCCACAACACCACGCTGCAGGCGGCGCTGCGCGTCTCACAAACGGGCGTGCGGGTCTGCACGTTCGCCCTCGCCGACGATTATTGGGACATGGATTGGCTCGGCTTCGTGGAACAGCTCGGTCGGATCACCCGCGGCGTCACCTTCCAGTGCGCGTCGGGTGACCTCGCCAACTGTGTGATGGAGTCCTACCTGAGCGGCCGGCGAAAGCGTGCGTTTCTCGGCTAAGCCGCGGGGGCGCGGCTGTGAAAATTTTTCTGGCCGGATCGCACAAAAATCGCCGTCCGCAACCCCTTGTACGCAAATAGATTAGAGCGTTTTGAACGTTCAAATTGGGGGTTTCACCTGATACGGCCGAATCGCTACCGCCCCTAACGGGCCAGAAATGCGGAATGAGCGACTCGAACGTCGGCAATCTTCACATTGGAATGGCCGAATGGCGGGTGAGGACTGAAAATGTTAACGATGGGCCGATAATAGGCCTTGAATTATTTGGGCCGTACGCTAGAGTTCCTGTGCTTCTTTCCCCTCCGGAGAGCACCGGGTTCGCTTCGGCACCCCGGTGCCTCTCTATTTTTCGGCCCAACCGCGACCTTAAAAAGTTTTCAGAAAGCGTGCCAAAACCGCGCGTCGCGATCGGCGGCGCGGAACCGTTTGCGGTTGGGTTTTGGCTATTTCGCGGTCATTTTGTCGTAGGCGGGGCCGTCCATGAGCTTCTGCAGCGGGGTGGTGTCGGTGCATTCGACTTTGATCATCCAGCCGCCGGCAAAGGGGTCGTTGTTCACCAGCTCAGGGGCCGACTCCAGCTTGCCGTTGATCTCACGCACCGTCCCGCCGACCGCCGTGTAGATGTCGCTGGTCGCTTTGACGGATTCCACCTCGCCAAACTGCTTGCCGGCTTCGACCTTGGCGCCGACCTTGGGCAGTTCGACGAACGTCACGTCGGTCAATTCGTCGGCGGCGAACTTCGTGATGCCGATGGTGACGAGGTTGCCCTCGACCTTGAACCACTCGTGGGTCTGCGAATAGCGACGATCGTTGGGCACGGGCATGGCACTTCTCCTGAACCGACAGCAAGCGATGGACGGCTGTCGCGATTGTTCGTGACGCGAGCGTCGCAGTTTAGCGGCAGGGGACGCGCGGGTGAAAGGTCCGCGCCGCCGGCGTGTCGATCGGTCGGCGCGACCGCTACACTGCCAAGCCGAATTTGGAGGATTCGCATGAAGGTCATCCGAGAGCCGAAGGTCTATCTCGTCGGGCGGCAGACGGTCGACGAGGCGGGGATTGAGCGGTTTTTGCAGGATCATGGCGCGACGTGGGAGACCGACACGAGCATCGGGGCCGAGCGGCTGGCCGAGGCCGCCGGTCGCGTCTGCTATATGTCGTTCGGCAAAGGCCGCAAGACCAACGCCGAGTACATGAACAACATTCTCGCCTCCGCGCACGGGTCGGTGCTCGAACACGCGGTTTGGAATTTTCTGATCTGCGGCGTCTCGCGCTCGTTCACGCACGAGCTGATCCGCCATCGCGCGGGTTGGGGCTATTCGCAGCTTTCGCAGCGCTACGTCGATGAGAGCGAGTGCGATTTCATCGAGCCCGACGCGATCGCGAGCGACCCCGAGCTGCACACGGTGTGGCTGGAGTCGGTGCGGCAGTCGCACGAGGCGTATGTGAAGCTGGTCGACGGGCTGGCGCGGAAATTCGCCGATGAGCCGTCGGCGACGCTGCGGCGCAAGCTGGCGCGGCAGGCGGCGCGAAGCGTGCTGCCCAACGCGACGGAGACCAAAATTTTTGTGACGGCCAACGCGCGGGCGCTGCGACACTTCGTCGAGCTGCGGGCCAACGAACACGCCGAAGTGGAGATTCGCGCGGTCGCGATTCAGATGCTGCGGATTTTGCAGGGCGAGTCGCACTCGATGTTCGGCGATTACCAGATCGTGAAGTATCGCGACGGGACGGAGATCGCGACGACCGAGCATCGAAAGGTCTGACGGCAGGGGGCGACGGACACGCGACCCGGATCTGAGGAATGGCATGGCGAACCACGTGAAACCCAACGGCGCGACTGCGAATACGCGCTGCGACCTCGGCTATCGCACAGCGGCGGAAGAGACGTGGCGGATCTTCCGCATCGTCTCGGAGTTCGTCGAGGCGGTGGACCATCTATCCTGTCTCGGGCCGGCGGTCTCGGTCTTTGGATCGGCCCGCACCAAGCCGGACAATCGCTATTACCAGATGGCGGAGAAGTTTTCGGCCAAGCTGGTGGAGCGCGGGCTGGCGGTGATCACGGGCGGCGGGCCGGGGATCATGGAGGCGGCGAACAAGGGGGCGTTTGAGGCGGGCGGGACGAGCATCGGCCTGAACATCTGGCTGCCGAAGGAGCAGATGGCCAATCCGTTTCAAACGATCGAGCTGGATTTCCACTATTTCTTCATTCGCAAGGTGATGTTCGTCAAGTACGCGGTGGCGTTCGCGTGCTTTCCGGGCGGATACGGCACGTTGGATGAGTTTTTTGAGTCGATCACGCTGATCCAGACGCAGAAGGTCCGCCCGATGAAGATCGTGCTGATCGGCAGCGACTATTGGCGGCCGCTGACGGAGTGGATTCAGAAGACGCTGCGCGATGAGTTCAAGGTGATCTCGCCGGGCGACGATCAGCTCTTCACGCTGACCGACGACATCGACGAGGCGCTCGAGATGATCTGTCGCCATGCGTCGGAACACCCCGACCTGGCGGCCGAGCCGGCGGGTCCGCGGGAGCGGTCGCTCGCGGCGGCGGAGCGCATTACAGCGGAGGGGACGCGGGTCGGGCGGCCGCCGAAGCATGAGAAGGCGGTTAAGCGGGGGGAGTAGCGAATGGCGAATAGCGAATAGCGAATTGAAGAAAGGCGCG
>JALHOX010000382.1 GCA_022842805.1 Phycisphaerae bacterium
ATCGGCGGATTCGTTTTGGCCCTCACCGATCCGGTCGGCTATGCGGCGCAGTATCCGAGTTGCAACATCAACCTGGCCGATGTGAACAACGACGGCTTCGTCACGGTCGGCGATATCGGGGCCTTTGTGGCCCTGCTGACGCGCTGAGAGCGTCGGCCCGCGGCCGCATGGACTTTTCGAGAGCGGACAGCGCCTTTCATCTCGTTTCGCCCCGACCTACGATCCCCGCTCGGGGATTGTTTCGTCTCAGTTTTCGGAGAGAGCTTCGCATGAACTTTCGCAGCACGATCAAGACAGTCGCAGTGCTTGGCACGGGGCAGATGGGCAGCGGCATTGCGCAGACGTTTGCGACCAGCGGGCGGGCGGTGGTGCTTTATGACAGTCAGCCGGGCGCGACCGACCGCGCGGTGAAGTCGATCGGCGATTCGCTGGGCAAGTTTGTCAGCAAGGGCAAGCTCGATGCGGCCGTCGCCGACAAGGCCAAGGCGGGGCTGAGGCCGGGGACGCTGGAGGATGTCGAAAAGTGCGACCTCGTGGTCGAGGCCATCACCGAAGACCCGGCCACGAAGCAATCGGTCTGGCGGCATCTGGGCGAAAATGTGCCCAAAGATGTGATTTTCGCCAGCAATACGAGCAGTATCTCGATCAGCCAGCTCGGCGCGGTGAGCGGGCGGCCGGAGCTATTCATCGGCATGCACTTCTTCAATCCGGTGCCGCTGATGGCGCTGGTCGAGGTGGTGTCGGGCTTGCGGACCGATCCGGCGGTCACCGATCTGATCGTCAATCTCTCGAAGGAGATCGGCAAGACGCCGCTGCGCGTCAAGGATCATCCGGGGTTCGTCAGCAATCGCATTCTGATGCCGATGATCAACGAGGCGGTCTGCTGCTTCGCCGATGGCGTGGCGGACGCGGAGACGATCGACGGCGTGATGAAGCTGGGCATGAATCATCCGATGGGGCCGCTGGCTTTGGCGGATTTGATCGGGCTGGATACGTGTTTGTTCATCATGGAAGTGCTGCATCGCGACCTGGGCGACAGCCGCTATCGCCCGACGCCGCTGCTGCGGACGATGGTGCGGGCTGGGCTGCTGGGGCGCAAGAGCGGGAAGGGCTTTTACGACTACAGCAAGGCCGGCGCGTGAGAAGCTGCGTTTTTTCCGCGATCGCGGTTGCGACGGTTTTCGCGGGCTGCACGATGACGCCGCGATCGTTTCCGCCGGCGGCGATCGAGACGGTGCGCGAGGTCGGGCGCGTCGTTGAGCGGCGGTACGACGTCGATGGCGACGGGCGGGCCGATCGGGCGGAGACGCTCGATCCGCAGTCGGGCGGGGTGCGCGCGTTGGCGGCTGATGCCGATGGCGATGGGACGATGGAGCGGCGGGTGGAGGTGCGCTATCCGCGGGCCAACACCCTGTCGAATGCGTCGGAATTGAAAGACGGCGCGACCGGTGGAGAACCGGTCCCACAAAGCTCAGTCCCCCAGGCGAAGCCGAAGCGGCACCTCTTCATCATCAGCGACAGCATTCCGCCGGACATCGTCGCGGATGTGCAGGCGCAGGGGCGCTTCGCATACTTTCATCGGCCGACGCGCATCGTGAGCCCCTTCCCGGTGATGACGGATCCATGTCTGGCGGAGTTCTTTGGTGTTTCGCCGGTGCCGGGCGTCGAGGCGCAATACTTCGACGGGCAGCGCCTGAGCGACGCTCCGAATCTGTATTTGCGGGAGGGCAACGCGCCGTGGATGAAGTGCGTCGATTATCACCTGCCGATCAGCGACCACGCATTCGCGTATGTCTA
Organism: Phycisphaerae bacterium; assembly: GCA_022842805.1. Classification (GTDB taxonomy): domain Bacteria; phylum Planctomycetota; class Phycisphaerae; order UBA1845; family Fen-1342; genus JALHOX01. The sequence continues at coordinate 1,798 of JALHOX010000382.1, forward strand.
TCCCGACAAGTGGTTCAAGCACGGGCTGGGCAAATTGCAGGAGGCCTTTGAGGCAAGCGACCAGGAGACCTTTCTGGTGTACATGGTCGGCACGTCCTGCACCGGTTCGAAGCGCGGCCGCACGGGCCACGTCGAGTCGCTGATTCAATATGACCGGCTCTTTCAGGAGCTGATGTTTCGCTACGAGGGGCGGCTCGATATCACGCTGATGTCCGATCATGGTCACCACTGCGCGGACTATCGACGGATGTCGATCGTGCGCAACTTGCAGCGGGCCGGATATCGGCCGGGCGCCACTCTGAACGGGCCGCAGGACTTGGTCATCCCGGAGTGGGGCCTCGTGTCGATGATCGCGATCTATGCCCAGACGCCGGCGGTTGCGGCGGATGCGGTGAATCTGGGCGGCGTGGAACTGGCGGCTTTTGTCGATGGCGACGCGGTGGTGGTCCTGAGTCGCGATGGGGAGGCGCGGATTTCGCGCGACGGGGAGCGCTATCGCTATGAGATGCTGCGCGGCGACCCGTTGCAGCTCGACGCGATCGCAAACGCACTGCGGGCCGGCGGGCAACTCGACCCGCGCGGATTCGGCGATGCGGACGCGTGGTGGAATGCGACAAAAGAGCACGTCTTTCCCGATCCGCTGGCGCGGCTGTGGCGGGCGTTTCATGGATTGTTTCGGAATGTGCCGACCGTGCTGCTTTCGCTCGAAGACGGCTTCTCAGCGGGCAGCCCCGGCCTGGACGAATTCATCGACATGGCGGCCGTTCATGGCAGCCTGCGCGCCCCCAGCAGCGAGGGCGTGATTCTCAGTACGCTGGCCCAGTTGCCGCCGATCGTGCGCATGGCCGAACTGCGCGAGATGTTGAAAGCACGCGGGGCGGCAATCGAGCCGCGCGGCGAACGTTTTGACTAATGGTGCTGTGCGCGGTTGCGCTGCCGATGGTCGCGCAATGGTGCGGAAATAGCACTAAAAGAGTGGCTTTCAGCCGCGATATTTTTGGCACCAAGCATCTTCCGCGATTGAAGCACGCGGCGCGCCGATATACAGTGTCGCTATGGAACGGGCTTGTACAACCCGCCATTCTGATCGATCCGGCAGCGGTTTCGCCGACCTTGCGGCGCGCGCCTTTTGGCTGCTGCTGCTGATTGGTCACATGCCGGCGCTCTTCAGCGCGGCCGGCGGTGTGGCATCGGACTTGCAATGGGGCGGGATTCTGCGGCTGTCGCTTTTGCTCGGCACGCAAGCCCTGTGCCTGCTGAAGGTGCTCGATGTCGCCTGGCTGCGATTCCCGAATACGACCGCCTTCTGGCTGCGATTCGTCATCATCGTCGCGCTGCTGCACTCCGGCGTGATCTGGGACGCCGACTTCGCGATGCTGCAACACTCTCTCAGCGCCGCGTTCAACGAAGCGCCGCTGATCTCCTTCGTCGCCCTGGCGCTCGCCGCCGTCGCGACGATCATCGCTCGGCGATTCTCGATCGCCGGTCGTCATTCCCGCGCGGCTCAGCGGCGGCTGCTTGATGCGGCCGTGGTCGAGCGTTTGCTTGCCTCCCTGCGGTCTCGCGCCGGCTTGCTGGTTGCTCCGGACCGCGCCCCTCCCACCTGCGCCTAATCGCGCACTCGCAACGCGAGTTTCAAAACGCTGATTACGCCCGTGTTGGGCGAAACGTTTTGCGCGTCGCGTCGGCATTTCGCGCTATTCCTACAAATACCCGGCTCGCGGCTGCTTTTTGCTTCGCCGCGTGAACATCGAGAAATGACCTTTTGGGGAGCGCGGCCCGCGAGGCTGCCCCCTCCGCCGAGATTTCTATTTTTGGAGATGTGAGATGAAGCGATTCGCCCTGACGACCGTCGCTGCGGCCCTGATGCTGGCCGTTGTCGGCGCTAACGCCGCCACCGTTCCCTTTACCGAGACCTTCGCCGCCGACAGTGCCAACTGGTTCAATTCCGCCGGAAATGGTGCGCTGAACTGGTCGGCGACGGGCGGGCCGGGTGGCTCGAGCCACGCCATCGGCGGGTTCAATTTCGCGACGTCGGCCGCTAACGACACACCGGTCATTTTCCGGGCGCAGGATGAGTTCAACTCGAGCGGCAATGCTTTCGTCGGCGACTGGATCGCGCAGGGCGTCACCCAGTTCAGCATGCAGGTGCGGCACAACGCGACGCAGCCTCTGAACTTTTTCGCGCGATTTTCCGGCCCGTCGAATT
>JALHOX010000383.1 GCA_022842805.1 Phycisphaerae bacterium
GGGTCCACCACTCTCGTGGGGAGGCGGAGAGGAGCGGGAAGTTGTAGGCCTCGCTGCCGACGAATCCGAAGACGCGTGAGACGCCGAGGGTGAGATGGGCCCAGGTGATTTCGATCCAGTAGAGGCCGAAGGTGATGAGGTGGAGGACGACGAGGAAGAGCCAGAGGGGCATTTTCTCCGGCGCGCTGAAGAAGTTGGCGAGGGAGGCGATGTCTTCGTTGCGGAGGAACTCGGCGGAATCGCTGACGCGGGCCTGGAGGGCGGCGAAGCCGGGACCGACGACGGAGGTGGCCTCGGCGGTGGATGGGGCGGGGAGCGGTTTGGCCTTTGAGATGGCGGCGAGGTTGCGGGCGCCGCTCCAGACGAGCCAGGCGAGGAAGAAGGCGAGGGCGATGCGGCGGCCGCCCATCCAGAGATCCCAGGGGGTCCACTTTGCGCGGGCGGCCTTGAGTTTTTCGACGGCGTCGGCGGGTCGCTCGAGGGGGCCGTGGAGGAGCTGGGGGAACCAGAAGTTGTAGAGCAGGAAATCGAAGGTGCTGAGGCGGGGCAGGCCGCGGCGCACGCGATCGTGGAGATAGGCGACGATGCGGAAGAAGGTGAGGGCGATACCGCTGAAGAAGAGGAACATGCCGGCGACGTTGTGGGGGCCGGGGTTCATCTGGCGGATGCCGGCGGGGACGGGCAGCTCAAACGACGCGAAGAAGGCGGCGTGGAGCAGCAGCCAGACCGCGGCGAAGGCGACGCGTCGGGCGTTGCCGGGCTGCATGGCGGCGACGGCCTCGGTGAGGACGTGGCCCAGGAGCGCGACGGCGACGAGCGCCGCGGCGAAGACGACGCCGGCGAGCAGCGAGAGGAAGGAGAGGGACGCGATGAGGAAGAGCGACGGCGCGAAGCGGGCGGGGAGAATCAGGAAGGCGGGGAGCGTGAGGAGCATGAGCACGGCCGGGAGCGCGCCGGTGCGGGCGTCCTGCCAGATGCGCAGACCTTCGAAGATGGAATATTCGTTCATGAGGGCGCCTCAGTGTTCGGCGGCGAGCGTGGGGTGAGGAGAGTGCGGGGGTATGGCCCGCACGATCGGGGGCGGCGCTGGTTGGTGCGGGCGAAATGCCCGCACTGCCCTGCTCACGTGAATCGGAGGCGCGGGATTAGCCGGGCGATTCCTGATCGGCGGCGGCGGCGTCGGGGGCCGGCGCTTCGGCGATGGGCGCCTCGGCGCTGGGGGGATCGATTGCGGGGGCGGCTTCGGCGGCCGGGGCGTCGGGCACGAAGGCCGAGTCGGCGCTGGGGGCGTCGGCGGCGGGCGGATCATTGGCGGAGACGGAGAATTCGCCGATGACGGCGGCGGCGGCGGCCTCGCCGGAGCCGGGGGCGATTCGATCGGCGCGGAGGCGGGCTTCGGCGGCGATCTTGGCGTTGGCTTCCTTGGCTTCTTCTTCGGCGATGACGACTTCGCCGCAGGCTTCGGCTACGGCGCGGGCCATTTCGGGGGTGAGGCCGACTTCGCTGATGAGCGGCGGTTCGCCGATTTCGTCGACATCTTTGCAGGCGACGCAGCCCATGGCGATGAGCTTGTCGACGATGAGGTCGTCTGCGCCGGGGACGGACTTCACGGCGGCGGAGAGGGCTTCGAGACGTTTGTCGTAGGCCTCGGGGGTGGTGATGTCGATGTCCCAGCCGGTGAGGCGGGCGGCGAGGCGGACGTTTTGGCCGCGCTTGCCGATGGCGAGGGAGAGCTGATCTTCGGCGACGACGACGGTGCCCTTGCCGAGTTCGAGGCAGAGGGCGATTTCGCTGACTTCGGCGGGCTTGAGCGCGTTTTGGATCAGAATCTGGCTGGACTCGTTCCAGCGGACGATGTCGATCTTTTCGTTGTTGAGTTCTTCGACGATGTTCTTAATGCGGCTGCCGCGGACGCCGACGCAGGCGCCGACGGCGTCGACCTTGGAGTCGATGCTGCTGACGGCGACCTTGGTGCGATAGCCGGCTTCGCGGGCGAGGGCCTTGATTTCGATGATTCGCTCGGCGACCTCGGGGACTTCGACCTCGAAGAGGCGGAGGATGAACTCGGGGTGGGAGCGGGAGAGGACGATTTTGACCTGAGCGGGGAGCTCGCGGACTTCGAGGATGAGGGCGCGGATGCGGTCGCCGATCTGGTGGGTCTCGCCGGGGATCTGCTCGCTGCGGGGGAGGAAGCCGTCGGCGCGTCCGACGTTGACGATGAGGTTGCCGCGTTCGATGCGGGTGACGGTGCCGCTGACGACGGTGCCGCGGCGTTCGCTGAACTCTTCGAAGACGCTGAGGCGTTCGCGTTCGCGGGTCTTTTGGATAATGACCTGTTTGGCGGTTTGTGCGGCGATGCGTCCGAGTTCGAGGACGGAGATGTTCTGGCCCTCGATGGCGGCGACGAAATTGCCGGCGAGCGGATCGAAGCGGACGGTGACGGGCGTCTCGGGCGGCTTGTCGTAAGCCTTTCGAATGGCGCTGGCCATGGCGACTTCGAGATCGGCGACGAAGGTCTCGCGCTCGATGTTTTTGTCGCGACAGATGCTATCGATGATGCGGAGCAGATCCTGATTGCTCATGGCGTCGATCCTCTCGTCGTGAAGCTGCGCCGCGAGGGCGCTCGCGTAATACCACTTGGCCCAAGGCCGTGACGCCGAAATAACCACGGCGTCCGCCGCTCCGCGGTCGTTGAAAATCCACAACTCATCGGAGGGAACCAGCGGGCGCCGCGGAGATCCGCCGGAAGGCGGTTGCGATGCTCGCTGTGCTGAGGAGGCATCATATCGCGTGGTTGCGCGAATGCAACGAAACGTATGAAAACAGTGCGGAAAGATGGGTGAATTCGGTTCGATTTATGAAGAAATCTGCGCCGCGGAGTGGTGCGCGCGGCGAGAGCATTTATAATCTCTTCGCCTTCCGCAGATGGATGTGGCGCGGTTATGCGGAGGATACGTAGAAGCGAAGCGGGTCTCGTTCGAGCCGCCGCTTGTTCCCCCGCCTGAAGAGATATGCATGCGGCGCGAGAGCGCGCTGGATCGGAGTCAGAGTGCAACAACAACGTTCGCTGTTAGGTCGGTTGGGCCATTCGATCGTGACGTTTTTCGATTCTCGCGAGTTCAACTCGGGCGACCCCTATGAGGGTCCGTACACGGTTGAGCCGCGTCAGTTTGTGCCGTACATCATCATGCACGCGGGCTGCCTGGGCGTGATCTGGGTGAGCTGGAGCTGGGTGGCGGTGGCGGTGGCGGCGTTCCTGTACTTCCTGCGAATGTTCGCGATCACGGGTTTTTATCACCGCTATTTTTCGCATAAGACCTTTGAGACAAGTCGCTTCGGGCAGTTTTTGCTGGCGCTGGTGGGCAATAGCGCGGCGCAGCGCGGGCCGATCTGGTGGGCGTCGCAGCACCGTCGGCATCATGCTCACTCGGATCAGCCTGAGGACCCGCATTCGCCGGTGGAGCACAGCCTGTACTGGGCTCACTTCGGCTGGCTGACGGTGCGTCGCAACATGGCGATCGACTGGCGGATGGTGCCGGATCTGGCGAAGTATCCGGAGCTGCGGTTCCTGGATCGATTCGACGGGCTGGTGCCGTTTGCGCTGGGCTTTGCGCTGTTTATGCTGGGCTGGGGCCTGAACACCTGGGCGCCGTCGCTGGGGACGAGCGGTTTTCAGATGCTGGTTTGGGGCTTCTTCATCAGCACGGTCGTGCTCTTTCACGCGACCTGCACGATCAACTCGTTGGCGCACTGGTTTGGCTCGCGCCGCTACGAGACCAAGGACGCCAGCCGCAATAACGTGTTTTTGGCGCTGCTGACGATGGGCGAAGGCTGGCACAACAACCACCACCGCTATCCGGGCAGCACGCGTCAGGGCTTCTATTGGTGGGAGATCGACCTGACCTATTACGGGCTGAAGATGCTGTCGTGGGTCGGCTTGATTTGGAATCTGCGGAAGGTGCCGGCTCATATTCTGGAGCAGGGCCGCTCGGCGATCGCCAA
>JALHOX010000384.1 GCA_022842805.1 Phycisphaerae bacterium
GCACGCCGCGTGCGTCCGGTAATTTCCTGCTTGCTGCAGAGCAGTCGCTGACCGTCGACGAGGCGGCCATCGAATATGCCCCCCGGGGCGAGGAAATCGACCTGCGGGCGTTCGACTGCGTCGTCTGGCCCAACGGCGAACTGGTTTGGGAGCCGCGCGGCTCGTCGATCCGCATTGCCGTGGTGGGCGATGAATCACCCACGCTCCCGGCGGCACAATCGAGCCAATTGTTGAATGTTCTCGGGGGACTGCGCTACAACGCAGGACTTCGTTCGCCGGGCCTTTCGCTGGCCGACACGTCGAACGCCGCGCTGCACCCCGAGTTACCGTCCCAGGCGGCCGACCTGCGGGCATTACTCGTTCGCAAGGGTCTCATTCGCTAGACTCATATCACGTGGCGTATGATTGGCAGAGAAGGCTGGGAGCGGCGTCGCAATCTCGTCGCCGCACGCGGCCATCATGTTCTCGGACGTTGTCGCTCCGTTCGTCGGGACTGCGAATATTTTGATGTCGCGTGCGCTGCCACAACTGCCCGGCTACGAGATTCAATCGCGCTTGGGCGAAGGAGCCGGAGCGACGATCAGTCTTGGCATTGAAAAAGCGACCCTCAAGCGGGTCGCGATCAAGCAGGTGATCGGCGACGATCCCGAAGCCGAAAAGTTCGTTCAGCAGGCCGAGAACGAGTACGAGATTGCGCACAAGATCAACCACCCGGTCTTGCGCAAATACTACGACATCGTCCGCATCAAAAAATGGTTCAAGACGCGCGAAGTGTTCCTGATCATGGAATACGTCGACGGCGTGCGGCTCGAGGACCAGATCCCCGAACGACTCGAAGACGCGATTCGTATTTTCATCGAAGTGGCCGAGGGGTTGCACGCCATGCACACGGCGGGGTTTGTGCATGCCGACATCAAGCCCAACAACATCATGCTTTGTCCGGCGGGGCGGGTGAAGATCATCGATTTCGGTCAGAGCTGTCCGCTGGGCCATCAGAAAGAGCGCATTCAGGGCACGCCCGACTACATGGCCCCCGAGCAGATCAACCGCCATCCGCTCGACCATCGCACGGACATCTTCAACCTGGGCTGCACGATGTACCAGGTCTTTACGGGTAAGTACTTCACCACGCTCATGTCCGTGGCCGAGCCGGGCACGCCCAAACAGCAACTGGACAGCACCCGCGCCAGCGAGCCGCCGCACGAGCTCAACGACAAGCTGCCGCTGGCGCTCTCGAAGCTGATCATGGAATGCTGCGAGACGGCTCCGACCGATCGCCCGCGCGACATGCGGCTGGTGATCTCGCGTTTGCAGACGGCGCTGCACGCGATCGAAACTCGCGGCGAAAAGCCCGCCAAGCGGCCGCGGCGAGATTCGGGCTCGGGCGGCGGTGGGGCGGCCGGCGCAAGCACGTCGAGTGGTGCTAACATCGCGACCCTTTCCGCCGCCGGCGCGCCGGGCGACGACGGCGAGGATGATTCGTTCTGGTCTGATCTGGGCCTTGAGCTCGATTCTGAGCACGGCTCGTTGGAGTCTTCGTGAGCGATGTCGGCCTGGCCCGCGACGCCGAAAGCGTCGCCGATGCGTTGATCGAGGCGGCGTCGCTCAATCGCGGAGACCCCAACCGGGTCGGCAATCTACTGCGCTTCGGCTCGGCTGGGCAGCTCGTGCTGACCGGGGACATGCACGGCAACATCCGCAACTTTGAGAAGCTTCAGCGATTCTGTGCGCTGGAGCGCTCGCCGGGGCGGAATGTCATTTTGCACGAGCTGATTCACACCGAGCCCGACCCGGTCGAGCGGGCCGACATCTCGATCGATCTGCTGATCCGGGCCGTCGAGTGGAAACGCAAATTCCCCGACAACGTCTACTTCCTGCTCTCGAATCACGAACTTTCGCAGTGGCAGGGACACGAGATCACCAAGGGCGGCCGCAGCGTATTGCGTGACTTTGAGCGCGGCGTCGCGCTGCGCTTCGGCAAGGGGGCGGACAAGGTGATGCAGGCCGTCGTGGCCTACATCGCTTCGCTCTCTCTGGCCGCTCAATCCGCCAACGGCGTCTTCGTCTCTCACAGCCTGCCCGACCCGCTGACGATCGAGTATTTCGACTACACGGTCTTCACCCGCGCGCTCAGCGACGCCGACTTTCGCCCGGGCGGGCCGGCCTATCAGGTCGTGTGGGGCCGTTTCCACTCGCCCGAAGTCGTCGACTATTTCGCCCGGCGCGTCGGCGCCAAGATCTGCGTCTGCGGCCATACGCCGCAGGAGAGCGGCTACAACGTCGTCGGCAACCTGATCATTCTCGCCAGCGATCACGCCCACGGCGTGCTGTTGCCGATCGACCTGCATCGCCCGGTGGCGCTGGAAGAGGCGGTCGCGAGCATCCGTAAGTTCGTCGCCATCGAGTAGCCGCATGTCTGCGGCTTCCGCCGGCGTGATAGGTGACGAGCGTCACGTGCCATGGTCCGCTGGATCGCGCCACCTGCCCCCATCCCATGACCGCTGGCCCGGTTTGCTCGCTGCCGCCGCCGCCCGTTCCTCACCGACGCCGATAAGATGATTTGCGGAAAGAGCCATTCTGGAGCCTCCGCATGAAAGCCTGCCGTCTCGTCCGTATAGGAGTTTGTCTCGTGATCATGCACATGAGTGCGTTGACCGTGGCGTCGAATATCCCCGCTGATTCGCCTGTTGCTGCCGCGCTGCATCAGGCAGAGGCGGCGGTGGCGGCGATCGTCGGGGTGTCGCCTTCGCAGCGCAATTTTGACAACACGGTCGGCGCGATGGACGACCTGATGGTCCGGCTCGAGAACGAGACGGAGATGCTGCAGTTCATGAAGGACGTCTCGACCGACGCTGCGGCCCGCGATCGTGGGCAGCGGGCGGCCAAGGACGTTTCGGATTGGTACACCGACCTGGCGACGCGCGAGGATCTGTATCAGGCGGTGAAGGACTATGCCGAAACGAAGCCGTCGCTGACGGGCGAAAAAGCGCGACTGCTGGAGCACACGCTGCGCGACTATCGTCGCTCGGGGATGGACCTGCCCAAGCCGCAGCGTGACAAGCTGAACGAACTGCAAAAGCAGATGACCGAGTTGAGCCTGCAGTTTCAGGCCAACGTGCGCGACGACGACGCGGTGGTGCTGCTGACGCGCGACGAGCTGCGCGGCATGGATGAGGAGTTCATCGCGGGCCTGCCCAAGAGCGGCGACCTGTTCATCTGCAATCTCGAATACCCGACCTATTTGCCGATCCTGGACTTCTGCGAAGCGGAAGCCACGCGGGCGAAGATGTGGCTGGCGCGCCACCGCAAGGGCGGGAAGAAGAATGCGCTGGTGCTGGAGAAGATTCTGAAGCTGCGGGCCGAATGCGCCGCGATGCTCGGCTACAAGAGCGACGTCGACTATCAGACCGAGACGCGCATGGCCAAGAACGCGGCGGCGGTGAAGCAGTTTTATGACGAACTGCGGCCCGTGGTGCGCAAGAAGGCGGCGGTCGAGTTTGCGGATTACACCGAGGCCAAGCGCAAGCACACCGGTGACGCGAAGACCTCGCTGAAGCCGTGGGACATCGCGTTCTACGAGAATCGGCTGAAGCAGGAGCGTTTCGCCGTCGACGCCCGCAAGGTGCAGGAATATTTCCCGCTCGACCGCGCGACCGAGGGGCTCTTCGCGATTACGCAGAAGATCTACGGCATTGAGTATCGCGAGATCACGAAAGAGGCGCCGAGCAAGCTGGGCGCGCCGCTCTGGCACCCGGAAGTGCGGGTGTTCGAGGTCCACGACGTCGCGAAGAAAGAGCTGCTGGGCACTTTCTATCTCGATCTGTTCCCGCGCCCGAACAAGTACAGCCACGCGGCGCAGTTCGGCCTGCGCTCGCGCAAGAAGTGGAGCGATGGGACGGTGCAGAAGCCCGTGGTGGCGCTGGTGTGCAACTTCACCAAGCCGACCGGCGACAAGCCCTCGCTGCTGACGCA
>JALHOX010000385.1:0-623 GCA_022842805.1 Phycisphaerae bacterium
TGTTGATGGTTTCGTCGATCGTCGGCAATGTGCTGGCCGCCGCCGTCGCGCGCCGCTTGGGCTATCGCATCTCGATCGTGCTGTTGTGCCTTGGCTACTTTCTCGCGCTGTTGATCACCTTCGGCACGCCGCGCGACCTGACGAGCACGCTTAGCTGGATGGCGGTTGTCGGCGCCTGTTCCGGAGTATTCGCCCTGTTCACGATGTACATGCCGCCCTTGTTCCCTACGCTGCTGCGCACCACTGGCGCCGGCTTCTGCTACAACATCGGTCGCCTGGCCGCCGCTGCTGGCACGGTCTTCTTCGGGCTCTTCTCGCAGGTGGGCGATTACCGCCAGGCGATGCTGTACGCTGGTTTCCTGTTCATCCCCGCGGCGGTCCTCGGCATGTTTTTGCCCGAAGGCGAACAAGGTGAAGCCGGCGCGCTGGCGGCCAATTGATCGCAATGGCGCGTTGGGCCGAGGTACTGGAATGCGACGGAACTGCCGAGCGGCCCGACAACTTGCCCCGCTGCTGATTGCGCTGCTCGTGCTTTCCGGCGCGGCGCGCACACACGCTCGAGCCGAAGACGCTCCCTTCGGTCTCGACAAACGCGTACCGTGGACCACGTCGCAGCTCGTCGG
>JALHOX010000385.1:633-3964 GCA_022842805.1 Phycisphaerae bacterium
GAGTTCACCGTCGAGCGTGTCTATCAAAATCTCACGCTCGGGTCGCCGATCTACGCCATCGAAGAGCCCGGTAGCGATCACTTGCTGATCGTGTTGGCCTCGACCGACGGCAAACAAGGCTCACGCATCGTGCGCGTGTCAAGTGATTACACGACCGACAAGCTCGAGCCTTACTTCGAGCTCCCCGGCCGGCTCCTCTACTCGCTCACGTTTCATCCCGATTTCGCGACGAATGGCTTCGTCTATCTGTTCAGCAACGGGCCGACCGGCGACCAGGAGCGCACCAATCGCGTCGCCCGCTACATGGTCGCACCCGGCTCGCACCACATCGCGCCCGACAGCGAGCAGACCGTCATCGAGTGGCGCTCGATGGGGCACGACGGGGGCGATCTCGTCTTCGGCGCCGATCGCCTGCTCTACATCACCACCGGCGACGGCACCAGCGATTCCGATACCTGGGACTCGGGCCAGACGCTCGACGATCTGCTCGGCAGCGTGCTGCGGATCGATGTCGACAAGCCGACCGACACGACTCCTTATTCCATTCCGGCCGACAACCCCTTCGTCGGCACTCCGAACGCCCGCGGAGAAATCTGGGCCTATGGCCTGCGAAACCCCTGGCGAATGTGTGTCGATCGCCAGACCGGTCACCTTTGGGTTGGCAACAACGGGCAAGACCTTTGGGAAACCGCCCACCTGGTCAACCGCGGCGACAACTTCGGCTGGAGCGTCTACGAAGGCAATCATCCGTTCTATCTCGGTCGCCGCCGTGGGCCGACGCCGCTGGTGCCGCCAACCATCGAGCACCATCACGCCGAGTTCCGCTCGCTCACAGGGGGCGACGTCTACTACGGCCAGCAATTTCCCGAGCTGGCCGGCGCATATGTCTACGGCGACTACTCCAGCGGCCGCATCTGGGGAATGAAGCACGATGGCCAGCGCGTCGTCTGGCATCGCGAGCTTGCCGACACGCAGTTGGCGATCGCCGCCTTTCGCACGACGCGCGCCGGCGAGTTGCTCGTCGTCGATCACACCGGCAGCGCGCTCTATCGCCTTGTGCGCAACGAGGTCACCGCGCCGCCTGCTCCGTTCCCCGCGCGACTGAGCGAAACGGGTCTGTTCGCATCGACCGCCGAGCATCGCCCGGCAGATGGGGTGATTCCCTACTCGGTCAACGCCGCCGCCTGGAACGACGGCGCCACGGCCGAGCGCTATCTGGCCGTGCCCGGCGATGCGCAGATCGGTTACACGTCGGGGCCGAGCTGGACTTTTCCCGATGGCACGGCGCTTGTGCAGACGCTGTCGCTCAAGCAGTCAAAACTGGAAGACCCAGCGGACGCAAACCACGGCACGCCGCGCCGCCTCGAAACCCGCGTCCTCCTGCGCCAACAAGGAGAATGGGCCGGCTACAGCTATCGCTGGAACGACGAGCAAACCGACGCCGTGCTCGTGGCGCGCGCCGGGGAAGACGCGACACTGCCGACCAATGACCACGACCAGCAGCCTGCATGGCGCTTCCCCAGTCGGGCCGAATGCCTCGCCTGCCACAGCCGCGCCGCCAATTTCGTGCTCGGGCTTACCGAAGCGCAGTTGAATCGCGACCACAACTACGCAAGTGGCGCCGACAATCAGCTCCGCGCGCTCGACCACATCGGCCTGTTCAGCAGCCCGCTCCCTAAACCGCCGGCCGAGCTCGCGCGACTGACCGATCCGCGCGACGCATCACAAGACGGGTCACAAGATATCGAAGCCCGCGCCCGCGCGTATCTGCACGTCAATTGCTCGGTCTGTCATGTATCCGCCGGCGGAGGGAACGCCCGCCTGGAGCTGGGACTGGCCACACCGACCGCCGACATGAAGCTAATCGGCGCCCGACCGCAGCACGACACCTTCGGCATCGACAACGCCATGCTCGTGGCCCCCGGCGAGCCCGACCGCTCGGTCCTCGTGCGCCGGCTGTCGCAGCGCGGCCCGGGTCAAATGCCGCCGCTCGTGTCGCGCGCAGTCGACCGGCAGGCCGTCGAACTGCTGCGCGCCTGGATCCGTCAGTTGCAGCCGGCCCGGCAGTTCGTGCGCGATTGGCAGCTCGATGATCTCGCCCCGCAGTTGGAACAACTCGGCGCCGCGCGCTCCGTCGAAAGCGGGCAGAAGGTGTTTCGCGAAATCGGTTGCGCCGAGTGCCACCGCTTCGGCGGCGATGGAGGTTCCGTCGGGCCGAATCTTACCGGCATCGGCCGCCGGCTCACCCCGCGCGACCTGCTCGAATCGCTGCTGTTGCCCGCTGCGAAGATTGCCGATGAGTACGCGGTCTTCGTCGTGGCCACCGATCGAGGGCAGGTCTTCTCAGGCCGTGTCGAGCGCGAGGACGGGCAAAGTCTCGTCCTGCGCCCCACGATCGCCGACGAACCGCCGATCGAAATCCCACTCGACCAGATCGAAGAACGGCACAAATCGAACATCTCGAACATGCCAGCCGGCACGCTCAATGTGCTCAACCAAGATGAAATCCTTGACCTTCTGAACTACTTGCTCAGTGACCCCAGCGCCAACGGCGGCGCGGCCGATCCCCGCTTCCGTTGAGCGAGTCGAGCCAACGGAAGAACCTCCGCGCGATCCTCAAGCCACCTCTCGGAGACACCACGTGAGACAGCTTGCAATCAACGATCTCACTTAAGGTTGCGGTTCCGCCGGTTGATGCGCGGCGTCGGCCGGCACCAGCACGCGCGCGGTCGCCTCGTCGCTCGGTCGTGCGGCAGATCACGCCGGCCTGGGAAAAGGTGAACTCTGCAAAGGTGCCTGGAACCCTTTCCAGTTCGACCGCTGGCCTTCCCGCCTGCGCCGGGGAAAAAGTTCCAGATTTCCGGACACCTTCCCGCTGCGGTCTCTTTGCGACGCCCTCTCCCCCGCTCTCACCTGGCCGCAGGCCGGAGTGTTTTGTTCGATTTTTTATACATTTTAGTGATTGACATTGAGCCACTCCGCCCGTAGGATACCGATATGGCCTGGGCGATTTTCCAGGACCTGTTGCCCGAAGCTGGCCGAATGAACTCGCTTGCCGCCTGTTGAGCATGTGTCAGATTGCGGTCATTTCCGCCAGGAAATATGCCGCTCTGATTCCTCCAGGCAAAAAGCAATCTCGAGCGCAAGCGGCCTGCTTTCGGCAGGCGACAGCCTTGCGCGCCGGGGTCTTCCTCGGTGCGGCGTGCGAACCCTGAAAAGGTGTCAGGAACGAATGGCACTGGATCTTTCGCAACTGCTTACTTCATTTGCCTTTGGTATTCGCGGCGGGGGAGTTGCAGCAGTTGATGCGGTTTCGGGCGGCGTTTGATTC
>JALHOX010000386.1 GCA_022842805.1 Phycisphaerae bacterium
CAAGATCTTCGGCAATATGTCGGAGCGCGCCGCGCAGCTCATCCGCGAGGAAATGGAGTTCATGGGCCCGGTCCGCGTCAGCGATGTCGAAGCCGCACAACAAAAGGTCGTCGACATCGTCCGCCGACTCGAAGACGCCGGCGAAGTGGTCCTCGCGGGCAAGGGCGGCGAAAGCGACCTGATCGTGTAACGCGCTGCGGGTTTGCCCGCTAGCGGCCTGCGGCTCGCAGGCCGGCGAACCACAAGCACCCGCCGACGCCCGCAACATCGAGGCCCCATGCCCGACGTGATCCGCCGAGAAGAACTGCCCGCCGTCAGCAGCTTTCTGCTGCAAGACGTCGCCCGCGACGCCGAGGCCATCCTCGCTCACGCCCGGGCCCAGGCGAGCGCCATCCTCGAATCCGCCCGCCGCGAAGCCGTCACCATCGCGCAGACGCAGGCCAAGCGCGCCTACCAATCCGGACTCGAAGAAGGCCGCGCCGCCGGCCGTGCCGCGATCATCGCCGAAGCCCGCGAAAAGACGCTGACCGAGCAGCGCGCCCGGCTGAGCAGCGCCATCGACGGCCTCCAATCCCTGTTGACCGCATTGCATTCACAGCGCCACGCGCTACACGCCACCGCCGAGCAAGGCGTCGTGCGCCTGGCGATCGCGATCGCCGAGCGGGTCTGCAAGACCCACGTCGCCGCCTCCAACGAGGCCGCCCTCGCAAACATGCGCCATCTGTTGGAGATGGTCCGCCACGAGCCGCGCATCCAGTTGCACATGCACCCCGAAGACCTGGCCGACGCCCGCGCCCTCGCCGAAGCCTTCTTTGCCAGGATCGAAAAGAACCCGCAACTGCGCTTCGTCGAAGACGCCACCGTCGGCCGCGGCGGATGTCGCATCACTACCCGCGAAGGCGCGCTCGACGCGACGCTCGAAACACAGCTCGCGCGCGTCGCCGAGGCCCTGGGCATCGCCCGCGCCGCGCCGGACGAGGCAACCGGACACGCCCTCGCGAGCGCGCTCGACCCGGCCGCACCCGAGCCGACGCCCTCGGGCTTCCGCGAAGGCGCCGCGCCATGAGCGAACTCTTCGACCAGCTGCAGGAGGAAGCCGGCCTCGCCCTCACCGAGCGCGCCATCGGCCGCGTCTCCGCCGTCCGCGGACTCTCGGTCTTTGCCAGCTCCCTGCCCGCCCCGATCGGCGCACGCTGCCGCATCCTCACTCGCCGCCACGGCGTCCGCGCCGCCGAAATCGTCGGCACCACCGGCGACCGCGCCGTGCTCACCGTCTACGGCGAAATCACCGGCGTATCGCCCGACGACCCGGTCGAGTGCGTCTCCGGCCCGCCGCGCGTCGCCGTCGGCTGGGATCTGCTGGGCCGCGTTCTGAACGCCCGCGGCGAGCCGATCGACGGCCGCGCCGCCCCGCTGCTCAATCGCCGCTATCCGCTCGAACGCGCCGCGCCCGCCCCGCTCGAACGCCGCGAAATTGACGAACCGCTCGCTCTCGGCGTGCGCTCGATCGACGGCCTGCTCACCGCCGGGCGCGGCCAACGCCTCGGCATCTTCGCCGGCGCGGGCGTCGGCAAGTCGGTGCTCATGGGCATGATCTGTCGCAACACCGCGGCTCAGGTCAACGTCGTCGCCCTGATCGGCGAACGCGGCCGCGAGGTCGGCGACTTCCTTCGCCATCAACTCGGCGAGACCGGCCTCGCCCGCAGCGTGGTCGTCGTCTGCACCTCCGACGACGCGGCCGCCGCCCGTATCGAGGCCTGCTATCGAGCCCAGGCCATCGCCGAGTTCTTCCGCGATCAGGGGCAGGATGTCTTGCTGTTGGTCGATTCGCTGACCCGCGTCGCGATGGGCCAGCGGCAGATCGGCCTCGCCGCCGGCGAACCGCCCACCTCGAAGGGCTATCCGCCCAGCGTCTTCGCGTTGCTGCCGCGCTTACTGGAACGAGCCGGCCGCACGCAGCAAGGCTCGATCACCGGGCTGTATACCGTGCTGGTCGAAGGCGACGACCTCGACGACCCGCTCAGCGACGCCGCCCGCAGCATCCTCGACGGCCACATCGTGCTCTCCCGCAAGCTCGCCAACCGCGGCCACTTTCCCGCGGTCGACGTCCTCGCCAGCATCAGCCGCGTCGCGACCGATGTGCAGAGCGCCGACCATCGCAAGGCGGCCGGAGTGATTCGCCGCCTGATCGCCGACTGGCGCGAGATCGAGGACCTGGTCAGCATCGGCGCTTACGCCCCCGGCTCGAACCGCGCCTACGACCTGGCCTTCAAACTCCGCGACGCGGTCGAGATGCTGCTGCGCCAGAGCAAGGACGATCGCTGCGAACTGGCCGAGACGCTGAAGGCGATGGGGGCGCTGGAGGCGGCGACGCGGGGGTAAGAGCTCCGCGCGAGTCCGCTCCGGCCCCTTACCATCTTCCATCATGCAACCCACCGTAATCGTCCTCGGCGCCTCCGCCGATCGCTCGAAGTTCGGCAACAAAGCCGTCCGCGCCTTCGCCCATCGCGGCTGGCGGGTCATCCCCGTCAACCCGCGCGGCGGCGAGATCGAAGGTCTCCCCGTCGTAACCAACCTGACCGAGGTCCCCCAAGCGGCGAACGTGACGCCCCCGGTCGACGCCATCACGGTCTATCTCCCGCCGGGTCGATCCATCCCGCTGCTGCCCGCGATGGCCGCCCTCCAGCCAAAGACAATCTGGTTTAACCCTGGCGCCGAGTCGCGCGAACTGCTCGATGCCGCCGCCAAGCTCGGCCTTCCCGTGACCGCCGCCTGCAGCATCGTCGCGATCGGCCTCTCGCCGTCCCAATTCCCCGATTGAGGAATCAATAAAGATGCGTGCCGCGATTCTGATCACCGTCATGGGCGGACTGGGCAGCCTGACCCGCTACGGCATCCAACTCGCCGCCGAGCGAATCCACCACGCCCTGCCATTTCAGCCACATGCGGTCGGATTATTATCGGGCTATTTGGCGGCCAACGTGCTCGGCTGTTTCATCATGGGATGGCTCCACTCCCTCGCCGCCGCCAGAATGGATTGGCCCGTCGAGGTACGGCTCGCCATGACCGTCGGCTTCCTTGGCGGCTTGACCACTTTTTCGACCTTCGCCAGCGACACGCGGCTGATGCTCGACCAGCGTCTTTGGTCGGCGGCGATCGCTAACATCTTTCTCAACAACGGCTTATCGATTCTCGCCGTGTTCGCGGGTATCGCGGTCGGCGGTCATCGACCACTGAATCCGTAAAAAGGCCCCGCCATCCGACGAAACCGCTCGGAAATCTGCGATAAAAGCGAAATCGCCGAATGCCCAGAGATCGGCCGAACCCGGCGGCTGGGCACGTAAGTACCACCCCGGAACGAACTTTACGAAATCTTCGCCGCAGCGCCATTGCAAACGGCGCGCCAGCGCGATAGACTCCGTGGTTCGCTCATGGACGAAGACTTCCACTCACGATCGACCGGCGCGGTTCGATCAAAGTCCGGCCTCGCCCATTCTATGGAGAGAGTGCGCGCACTGTGTGGAAAAAACCGTCTGATCACTGTGGCAGCGACGCCCTCTCCGTGTCCTATCGGCGGCGGAGTCGCGGGTCGCTTCGTTCCGGAGCATGATTTTCGGGGGTTCGACATTGGCACCTTGGCCGGCATGCCCGCAAGCGTGAGGGAGGCTCGATGCAGCCGTTGAAGCTCAAGATCGAACAGGTTCGCGATTTCAGCCGCCATGGCGACGCGCTTCAGATTCCCAATCTGATCGAAATTCAGACGGAGTCGTACAAGCGCTTCCTTCAGCAGGAGATCCCATCCAAGGAGCGGGCCGCGCTCGGCCTCGAAGGCCTCCTGCGCGAGGTCTTCCCGATCTTGAGCTACGACGAGTCCATGCGTCTGGAGTACGTCGACTATGACCTCGACGCGCCGCGCTACACCTCCGACGAATGTCGCGAGCTTGGCCTGACCTACGGCCTGCC
>JALHOX010000387.1 GCA_022842805.1 Phycisphaerae bacterium
CTGCGAACGCGCCCTCACCAGGGCTTACCGCCGCTCAATCGGGCCGATCAGTTTCCGCCGATCCCGACGCCCGGAGGCGCACCGCCGCCGCTCCCGCCGCCGCCGCTGTTGCGGCGCGGGCGATAGGTGCCCTCGGAGACCTTGATCAGGATTGCTTCTTCGGAGCTCTTGTTGGTGACCTCGCTGGCGGGCTCGCGTGTCACGGTGCTCTTCTTGGTGTCGACGCCGATCTCGCCCATGTAAGCGATGATCGCCTGGGTGCGCTGGTTGATCAGCTCATCGTCGTCGAGGTTGCTGTTGTAGCGCACTTCCCCGCCGTATTCCTCGATCAGCGAGGCGAGGCGGTTGAGCCGCTGCTTGCCCATCGTGTTGAGGATCGAGCGATTGGGCAGGAAGTGATAATCGGCGATGCTCATGCTCTCGAGCAGCGCGTTGTCGGACATGTACACATAGGTGCCCTGCAGGTCGGGCGACTCGGCCTGTTCGCCATGAGGCGGAGCGTTCAGGCGGCTCTGGGGCGATTCGCAACCCGTCAGAACAAACAGCGCGAGGCTCAATCCGGCGCACGTCCGCATCATCGACTTCGTCTCCGAAAGGGGGGCGGCGGCTGGTCCCGTAGCCGGCAAGCGCGCCGCGGCGGGCAACAACCTTTTCCGGTCCTTCCAGTTGATCGGCACGTCGGGTGGGTCTGTTGAACGTCCGTTTCGTCCGCAGATGAAATCTCTGCGTGGGGGCTGCAATGCGTCGGGTTGTGCAAGGAGCTGTGCGCGGATGCTGCGCCCGGCGACGCCGAAGCTCCGCTCGCCGTAGAATCCCGCCGCATGTCGTTAGCCAAGCTGTCGGCTTTGATCGCGGCGATCGCGATGGTGTGCCTGGGCGTCGGGGGACCGCTCGGGTATGCGTGCTATTTGCGCTCCGACGGCTACCGTCAGCACTGCGCAACGGTTCTCAGCGAACGGCTCGGCATGTTCAGCACGATCGCGCGCGTGGATCCGCTCTCCTGGAGCTCGCGCGGCTTCAGCGGCATTGAGGTCTGGCTCCCCGAACGGCGGGCCACGGCCGCGACGGTCGGCGATGCCGAACTGGCCTATCGCCGGGATACGCAGCGCCCCGACGACTATCAGTTGACGCTGCTCAACGGCCGTTGCGAGATCTCGAGCCGGACGTGGCTGCGCGAGGACGTGCGCTTTGTGGTTGAGAGCGGGCTCGGTTCCGGCTTTCGTCCGGGCGGTCCGAGCCGCGTGTTCTTCCAGAATTTCGATGTGCGGCTGGAGCGGGAGCCGTTCGTCGCGCTGCTGCGGCAAATGGAGGGCACGATCCACTTCAAGAGCGAGACGCTCGCCACGCTGCAAGCGGCCTGCAAGGAGCTGAACGGCGTCCATGTCGACGAACCGATTCACCTTTCGGCCGAGGTTTCGCCGCGCGGGGCGAGGCTGCAGATCGACGAGTTGAAGTTGCGCGTGCCGGAGCTGCCGCTGCGGGTGATCGGCGGCGAGGTTTTGGGCGGCGCGGCTCCTCGGAGCGGCTCGTTTTCCGGAAATCTCACGTATAGCGAAAGCGCCGACGCGCGCTGCGTGACGCTGAGCGGCAGTTGCAACGCGGTGGAGCTGGCGGAGTTCACGGGCGGATTTCTGCCCCGGCCGTTTCGCGGGCGGTGCGATGCGATTCGTCTGGAAGAGCTGACGCTGCAGGACGGGTGGCCGAGCCGGCTGCGTTTCGCGGGCGGGGTCGAGTCCGTTTTCGCGGCGGACATTGCCGCACTGCTGGGGCTCGCGCCTGAGTCGGGGGCGTTGAAGCTCGACGTGCGGGCGGCGGAGCTTTCGCCCGACGGGGTCGAGCGGTTCGTCGCGTCGGGCCTGCTGGCGGATGTAGACTTGGGCGAATGGTCGCGGGCGCTGGGGCAGGGTGAGCTGCGCGGCCGTGCGAAGGTCGAGTTGCGTGAGCTGACGGTGATCGACAACCGTCTTGTGAGCCTGAAAGCCCGGCTCGACGTTCAGCCGGACAGCACGGGCGGCTGGATCAGCCGGCGACTGCTGACGAGCGTCGCCAAGTCGACGCTCGGCATTTCGCTTCCGCCGATATTGCCGGAGCGCGTGGAGTATTCGCAGATGGGCGCCGAGTTGAGCGTTGAAGAGGAGACGCTCTACGTTTTGGGCACGCACGGCGATCGGCAGCGCGTGCTCGTTACGCTGCGGCTGCCGGGCGGATACGAGCTGCCGGCGGTGAAGCAGCCGCCGGGCGGGATCGTGCTGACGCCCTGGCTCGATCAGGCGCGGGCGCGGGCGCGCGAGGCGATTGAGAAGGGGGCTGTGGAGGTACTCCGGCGCCGCGATGCGCTGCGCGAGGTCGAGCGCCGCGCCGTGGTCGAAGAGCATGCCGGAGAGGGGGCCGCGCCGTGAAATCGGGCAGCGAACGCACGATCATCGCGGCGGCAATCGCGATCAGCCTGTTGCTGACGACGGTCACGGTCTGGTCGGTCGCGGCGCAGGGGCGCGCGATCGAGCAGCGCGAGCGCGGCGAACTGGAGTCGCAGGCGTCGGCCGGGGCGGTCCACGCGCGGGAGATGATGACGCGCGAGATCGAGAGCGTCTTTTTTAGCGCCGAGCTGGCGTATCAGGGTCTGCGTTCGTCGGGAGTGAACTTCTGGGCGGCGAGCCAGCGGCGCTGGCCGCTGATCTTTTTTCGTGATCGCGGCGGAGCGTGGGAGCGCTTTCCGACGCCCGGGGCGCGGACCGTGCCGGCGGTGGGTGAGGCGGCCTCGGCGCCGGTCTTGCCTGCGGAGCGCGAGGCCGCTGAGAGGCTGGCGGGAATCGCCGACGAGGTGCGCGCGGCGCTGAGCGGCAGCCAAAAGGTTGCGCCGGCGGAGGGCGTGGCCGTCGAACATCTGCCAGCGCTGGGCGTGATGTTGCTGCGACACGCTGTCGGCGGCGACGCCGAGGCGGTGATTTGCACTACGCCCGATGCGCTGTTGTCGCGATTTGCGCAGTTTCCGAGCGACGCGGCGTTTGAGGTCGTGCCGCCCGGCGCGATTGCAACGCGCCCGGTGCTGGCGCCGTTGGGCGGGATGTTCGGCGATGCCAAGCTGCAAGCCACCGCCGCCGCGGCCGCGCTCTTGCGGAAGCAGTCGTTGGCACGCTGGCGATTTGTGCTGATGGCGGCCGCGGGGACTCTGGCGGCGTGGGCGTTGCTTTTGTGGCTGATGCGGCGGCTTTGGCGACAGCAGGCGGACGTGGTGAAGCTGCAACGCCGCATCGTGGCCGACGTCAGCCATGAGCTGAAGACGCCGCTGGCGCTGGTGCGCCTGCATGCAGAGACGCTGCGGGCCGGTCGGGTGCGCGACCCGAATCGGCAAAACGAGTATCTCGACACGATCATTCGCGAGAGCGAGCGGCTGACGGTGCTGCTGGACAGCATCCTCGATTTCTCGAAGCTCGAGCGTGGTCAGCGCGATTATCGCTTCGCGGATTGCGATTTGCCGGGCGTCGCGCGGCAGGCCTGGGCGTTGTACGAGCCGCAGTTCACGTCCGCGGGCTTCGACGCGCGGTGCGAATTGCCGCAGGCGGGCTTGCAGGTTCACGCCGACGGACATGCGCTGCAGCAGGTGATGGTGAATCTGCTGCAGAATGCGTTTCGCTATTCGCGTGAGCGGAAGTGGGTGCGGCTGCGCGTGCGAGGCGAGGGGTTTCTGGCCTTTATCGAGGTCGAGGATAAAGGGATCGGTATGTCGCGCGATCACCTGAAGGAGCTGGGCGCGAGCTTTGTCCGTGGGCCGGACCCGCGCGTCCGCGACGCGCGCGGCACCGGTTTGGGGCTGGCGATCGTCAACCGCATCGTCGAGGCGCACGGCGGAAAGCTGGAGGTTGAATCGACGCCGGACATGGGCAGCAAGTTCACGATCTGGCTGCCGCGCGATGGGTCGAAGTCTGGCATTCCGGCGGGTTGAGGCGGAGGAAATCCGCC
>JALHOX010000388.1 GCA_022842805.1 Phycisphaerae bacterium
GGCGCTCTTCCGCGGCGCTGGGGCGAAAATACTCGGGCGCCAACTGCCAGAGATCGTCGCGCCCGCCGGACGCGTGCCTGGCCAGCGCCAAGCGGCCGACCGTTGCAGCTTGCGGCAACCTCAACGGCAGGTCGACCCAGTGTACCCCCCCCGGAAGCAGCGACTCCAACCGCGCCGGGAGCGCTCCGGAAATCCAGTCACCCGCTTTGAGTTGGGCGAGCCATTCGGTGCCGCGCACGAGCGCCGTTGGTCGCTCGGCGATCAGCGCTGCGGTGCCGGCATCCACAACATAGCGGGCCGCGAAGAGGTCGTCGCGCCCGGCATCGAGCACCGCCCACAGCCGGCGCGCGTCGTGCGATGCTTGCTGCAGGATAACGCCCAGCGCTTGATGCGCAATAACAGCGAGCGTGTCGACGGCGATAACGTCTGCCCCCAGCGCGTAGGCCAGCGTTTTGGCCGTCATCACGCCGATGCGCAGTCCGGTGAACGAGCCGGGCCCGACCGCGACCCCAATCACTTGCACGTCGGCAGGGCGCCAGTGCACGTCGGCCAACAGCTCGCCAATGGCCGGCGCCAACGTGGCGGCGCTGCCGCGCGCGGAATCGAGCGTGCGCTCGGCGAGCAGTTGTGTACCGTCGAGCGCGGCCACGCTTCCGGCGCGGCCCGAAGTTTCGAGCGCCAGCAACCGCGTCACGGCGACCCTTTGGTTAGCTCGGCGGCGCTTCGTTGTCGCCCAACACGTCGTCGAGCACTTCCTCGGCCACGTAGATCGGCAGCGGTGGATCGCAGGTGACCGCCACGGCAATCGCGTCGCTCGGGCGGGCATCGACCTCGATCAACTCACCTTCGTGCCGCAGCCGCAACCGCGCGAAGTACGTGTGATCGCGCAGCTCGCTGATCACCACGTCCTGAAACTCGGCCCCCAGATGATCGGCCAGGCTCACCAGCAGATCGTGCGTCAACGGGCGCTGCGACGTGTAGCCCTTCACGCGGCGATCGATGCTCGTCGCTTCGAAGATGCCGATCAAGATCGGAAACGTGCGCGGCCCGTCCACTTCTTTCAGATAGATCACTTGCTGGTCGTTGATCTCGCTGATGATGATTCGAGACAACTGCATCGGGACGGGCATACGAGTACCTTCCAAAGGGCGGTGCCGTGCGGCGGCTCGCGCGGGCGCGATGGCGATTGCCGACGGCCCCATGCATTCGATTATAGAACCCCGCGCGGCGCGTCGCCTAGGATGGCGCGCGAAATCGCGCCGACGCGAACTGGGCGGTAACAGGCCGAACGAAGCGCTCTAGCCGCTCGCCTCGGGGGGACCACCCCGTTCGAGGGTCGCCAGAAACTGGGCGTCGCCAGGGTCCGGCTCCCGCGCCGCGGCCGCCTGCGCCCGGGACGGCGATCGCCGCGGTTCATGCTCCATACGATCAGCACGACCACGGCCAATAGCGCCGCCAGCACCGCGCTGAACAACCACGTGTACGACGGCACGGGGGGTTGCGGCAGCCAGGTCGCCGTCCGGGCCAGAAACAGCGGTGCGAATTGCAGGTGATGGTGGCCGGCCTCTTCGGCCAGCTCGCTCTGAAACGCCCACAGCTTGAAGAAGAACGCCGGCACACGCACCAGCTCCGAGATGCGATCCCCCGTCGGCATGCCCGGCGGCAGCTCCCGCAGGTTGCAGGTCACCACGAGCGGCCCGGTGTCGTCGCCGGTCGGTTTGGCTGGTGTGCCCTCGGGCGGAGCTTTCGCCGGCTCGTAGCGCACGCGGATATCGCGAAAGATGAGGTCGACTTCATAGTAGTGATCCAAGCCAAAGCGGCGACGAATGTCGGGATCGGTTACTTCGACGCGGATCGCGCGGCGAGCAACCCCCTCGAGCAAAATGAGTTTGCCGACTTCGCTGGCCGGATCCTGCAGCAGACGCTTGGCGACGGCGCCGCCGGCGGTCGGCGTGAGTTGCTCGGTCGCCGAACTGGCAAGCTGCGCGGAATCGGCCTGCCCCAGGCACGCGAGCATGTCATAGAACGCGACCCGTTCATCGGCCAACAGCGGCCGCTTCTGCCGCACCGAGTCGAACAAGCCGAAATCCATTCCCAGATCGCCCAGCGGCGATTGCGGATACCAGGCGAGTCGCGGAGCGATCACGATCGGGTTCGGCTGGCCAGCCGCTTCACCGGCCTGCTTGGCCAGAATGCCGCTGGCGCCGACCCGCGCGCCGGTCGGCGGGTTTTGCTGCCAGGCCGTGGGAATCACGTCGACATAAACCGTTGCCGGCTGGTCGCCGTCGAGCAGTAGCTCACAACGATAGTAATGCGGCAGCTCGAAACGTTCGGCCAGCTCGGGCGGCGGTGTCTCGGTCGTGATCGCTTGCAATTGGCCGCTCACCGCGACGCGGCTCCCTTTCGGAGGCAGACTGCCGAGCGCCAGTGGCTGCGCGGCCGGCACGAAGCCGCGCAGTTCGAGCGCCGGCAAACGGCGCACGGCGTAGAGCAATTTCAGCAAGGCTTCGGTCTCGTCGGGCTGAATCGGCCGGCCATCCATCAGACTGCGAAAGTGACTTTCGTCGACTCCCAACAGCTCGAGCAGCTTGCGCAACTCGGGGGCCGACTGCCCAACGGCGGCCGCTCCCGAGGTTGCCGCATCTGCCGACGGCGCTTCAGCACTGGGAGCTTCGGTATTGGGGCCTTCAGCAACCGGCCCGTCGACAACCGGCGCGTCACTCGAAGGCAACACGTCGCTAGTCGAAGCGGGAGGACCGGAAGAGGGTGCGGCAGCCGGCTGCGTAACTTCCTGCGCGGCGAGCCGCGCCGCGGAACTTGTCGACAGCAGCATGATCGCGACGAGTATCGGCAATTCCCGACGCAAACGTACAAAACACTGCTGGACAAGCCAGCCGTGGCACCCCGAACCGTCCCTGATCCATCGTTCATTCAACATTTGGCCAACCTTCGGCGTCGGTCGATGCTTCGAGACTCGCCGACTCGCTGGGCGGCGACGTGGCTGCCACGGTGCCCGGCGCTTCGGCACGGGGCGTGGGCGGCGCGATTTCGATCGGTTTGTTGCCATGCGCGATCAGATAGCGCGAGTATTTCGAGTCGCGCCGCCCAAAGGTCCATAGCCCGGCAACAAACAACAACGCCGCCAAGGCCGTCAGGCCGATCGCCCAGTAAGGGAGGGGCTCGGCGGCGGCCGCCGCATCGTGTTGCGGAGTCAGCGGGTTGGGCCGCCAGTCAACCGAGGCGGCCAGCACCAGCGGCGCGAGCCGGATCGTATCGCGCGCCGAATAAACCCAACGCTTGAAAAAAATGCCCGACAGCCGTACCGGCTCGTTCATCTCCCCGGCGACGGGAAACTTCTCCGGCAACTTCAGACAGTAAATCGCGATCGGCGACGCGGGATTGTCCTCAGGCATCAACCAAAGTTGATAGTAACGTTTGATCCCCTCGTCGTTGGCCGGCGCCTCCTTTTCGACAACCATCCGCACGCTGCCGACCAGATCGACCACCTTGCCACGGTACGCGGTCGGCTGACGAAACAACTGCGCGAAGGTGACCGGTCCGGTCGACTCACGCGCCAGCTCCGCAGCCGGAGTATCGCGCAACCGAGCCAACAAACGATACCAGATCGCGCTGTCTTCAGGGCGAAAGTACGTGTCGTCCTGCACCTTGGCCAAGAGCGCGGCGTCGCTCGGCGCAGGGGCCGCGGGCGCCGCCGGAGTAGGGGCGGGCTCGGCTGATTCCGGCGCTGGTGCTTCGGCAGGCGCGGTGGTTGCTGGCGGATCCTCGGTCGCCGCCGGAGGATCATTGTCGAGCGGCACGTCGGGCACAGCGTCCGTAGGCGAGGCAGAGTCCGCAGTTGGCGCATCGCCCGCTGGTGCTGCATCGCCGGCAGGCGTCGGATTATCGAGCGGCACGTCGGGGGGATCGGCCGGCGCTGGTTCCGGCGACGGCGC
>JALHOX010000389.1 GCA_022842805.1 Phycisphaerae bacterium
TGGAGTCGCTCCGCCGCCGAATGTGGGTAAATTTACCCACCGCCCATTACCCACCACTGCCATCTTTACCCACTCGACTCCCCACCCCGTTCCGTTGCGGCTGCCCGCCTCGCCACCCGAACCGCACCGCCATCACCCCCATTCGCAATTGCCGCCCACCCAAGCTATCAATCGATTGATGTCCTCGCCCCGGCCAGACCCGCCCTCCGTCAACAGATTCGATCGCCCCGTCCCGGCGTGTCGCGGCGATTTCCCCCAGCTCACACCCCCGCCCGCCCCCCAACCGTCGAACGGCCGCGCGCTGCTCTACCTCGACTCGGCAGCCACCTCCCTGAAACCGCAGGTCGTCATCGACGCCGTCAGCAATCACTACCAGCGCAACGTCGCAGGTGTGCATCGAGCCGTACACGAGCCCGGCGAACGCGCCACCCGAGCCTTCGAAGCGGCGCGGGCGCGAGTCGCGCGGTTCATCGGCGCCGCCGAAAACGAGATCGCGTTTACCCGCTCGGCCACCGAGTCGCTCAACCTGCTCGCGCGAAGCCTCACGCCGCGCGGCGTCGTCGCGGTTCCCGTCTCCGAACATCACGCCAACTGGCTCCCCTGGAACGTCGTCCAAGGCGCCAGCCTCGCGCTCCGCCTGACGGCGGACGGCGATCTCGACCTGCCGGCGGCGAGGGACGCAATCCGAGCGGCCCGGCCGATCGCGATCTCCGTCAGCGCCGTCAACAACGTCACCGGACTACGAGCCCCGCTCGATGAACTGCGCGCGATCGCGCGCGAAGTCGGCGCATGGCTGATCGTCGATCTCTCGCAGGCTGTCGGCCACGAGCCGCTCGACGTCGCCGCCCTCGCCTGCGACGCCGCGGCGTTTAGCGCGCACAAGATGTTCGGACCAGAGGGCGTCGGCGTGCTCTTCGCGCGCCCGCCGCTGGCGCGCGAGTTGGCCCCGCTGCTGCTGGGCGGATCGATGGTCCGTTCGGTTCGCATCGACGGCTTCGACACGCTCCCCTTCCCCCACAACCTCGAAGCCGGCTCGCCCAACGTCGCCGGCGCGGTGGGCCTCGCTGCGGCGTGCGACTATCTCGATGGCATCGGCGTCGATCGAATCCGTATGCACACCGCATCGCTCGCCGCGCGGCTCGCGCGGGGCCTGGCCGCGATCGACGGCGTCACCCTCACCAGCCGCGCGCAACCCAAACCGGCCGCCGACCTCGGCTCAATCGTCAGCTTCCATCATCGCGACCTCGACGCCCACACCATCGCCCGCGTGCTCAGCAGCCGGTTTCAGATCTGCGTTCGATCCGGTTTTCACTGCGCCCAACCCTTGCACGAAGCTTGCGGCTGGCCCGAGACGGTGCGGGCGTCGCTGCATGCCTACAACACAACGGACGAAGTCGATGCCATGATCGACGCGGTGGGGCGAATTTGCCGATTGGCTTGAGACGCGATCGCAAGCCGCCCAGCGCGGGTCAGGCGTCGGCCACGGACTCACCCGCGCCCGCTCCGCCACCCCCCTTTTTCTTCCGCGGCGGCCGCCGGCCCGTGCGAATTTCTTCCTCAAACGTGCGCTTGCGCCGCAAAATGTGGTGATAGTGCTGGCCGAAGCGGTGCGCCTCGTCTCGCACATGCTGCAACAGCCGCAGCCCCTCGTTGTTTCGCGCCAGTTTGATCGGCTCGCTCCGCGCCTGCACATAGATCAGCTCTTCGCGCTTCGCGAGCGAGATCACCATCGGCGGCTTCAGCGCATGCCCCCGCTCCAGCTCGATCGCGTGGTGCAGCCGGTCGAAGGCCTCCAGCGCCGCGTGCAACTGCCCCAATCCGCCGTCGATCAGGATCACATCGGGAAAGAGCTCGCTCTCACTGGCGGCGTAGCGATAGCGCCGCGCGACGACTTCACGCACCATGGCGTAATCGTCGATGCCCTCGACCGTGCGAATCTTGAATCGCTTGTAGGCGCTCTTAAAGGGCCGCCCATCGACGAACGAAACCAGCGAACCGACCGAGTCTTCGCCTTGCAGCGTCGCGATGTCGATTCCCTCGATCACGCGTGGCCGATCGGGCAGCGCCAGCAGCGTCTGCAAGCGCTCCAGCCCGACCGCCGGGTCGATGTAAAACACCTCCGGCTGCACATCTTCATCGACGTCGCCGCTGAGGCTCAGCGACTCAATCGCCTTGATGCGGTCGCGCAGCATGGCCGCCTTTTCATACTGCTGGCCGATCGCCGCCTGCTCCATCTCGGCCCGCATCTCGCGAATCACGACGCTGCGCTTGCTCTTGAGCAGATTCTGCAAGCGACGAATGTCCTCCGCATACGCCGCTTTCGAGATCAGATCGGCACACGGCGCGGTGCACTGATTGATCGCGTGCAGCAGACACGGGCGGAAAAATCGCCGCTTTTCGTCGCTTTCGAGGATCGGCAGCTCGCAGGTGCGAAATTTGAAGACCTTTTGCAGCGCGTTGACCGCGTCGCGCAGCGAGCCGGCGTTGGTGAAGGGCCCGAAGAGCTTCGTGCCTTTCGCCTTCGGCTGGCGCGTGACATAGACGCCCGGAAAATCGTCGCGCGTCGTGATTTCGAGATAGGGGAAGCTCTTGTCGTCGCGCAGCCGGTCGTTGTAGGCCGGCTGAATGTCCTTGATCAGCCGGTTCTCGGTGAGCAGCGCATCGACCTCGGTCTCGCAATCGAGAAAGTCGATGTCGGTCACGAGCGTCGCCATGTGCGCGATCTCGGGCCCGCGGCTGGAAAACAGATCGGCCGAATCCTGAAAATAGCTCGAAACGCGGCTGCGCAGATCGCGGGCCTTGCCGACGTAGAGCACGCGCCCCTCGGCGTCCTTCATCAGATAGACGCCGGGCTGCTTGGGGAACTGCATGATTTTTTCGCGCAGCGCGGCGATGCGACGATCGGGTTCGGGCATAGGGACGGGATTGTAGGTTGCGGGCGTCGTGTCGGATTGCCAACCTCGTCGAAGCGGACGCCGTCGACTGTCGCGGGGTCGCGCCCGTCCATGGCTGCGAAGCGCGCGTTTTTCAATCTCGACGCAAGTCCATCATCGCCAACGCAACCGGTTCCCGCTATCGGTGAGCTGTGCGCGATCCCGGCGGCGGCAACATCGGTCTTTGCGCCCGCGGCGAAAGTTCTTTGGCCCGGGAATTTGTCCTCAAAGCCAAGGAATTCGCCCCCACGGCCTCCAGCAGGAGTTCCGTGGCCCAAGATGTTTCCCCCGGGGCGCGGAGGGAGAGCTTTCAGGCCCAAACGCTCTGGCCCGGGGTGCGGGAACTTTGTTCGCCGGTCTAAAAATCCGCCATCGAAAATCGAAATCGGCGCACCGGACATCGGCGATCGGCGCCGAAACGTCTGAATCGACGCACGTCCTACACCGGCGGCAGGCCGTCGAGCCACGCCTGCAACTGCTGCTCCATCGCCTTCGCGCCGATCCTGCGGTACAGGTCGCGGGCCCGCGTGCATAGCCGGCGGGCCGCGTCCAGGTTCCCGCGCGTCTGCTCGATCAGCCCGAGGTTGCCGTATGCCGCCGCCATCCCCTCCGGCCGCCCGAGCTTCTCGAAGATCGCCAGCGACTGCTTGAGATACGCCTCGGCTGCGTCCAGGTTCCCGCGCATCTGCTCGATCAGCCCGAGGTTGCCGAAGTCGCTCGCCATCCCCTCCGGCCGCCCGAGCTTTTCTTCGATTGCCAGCGACTTTTTGTGATACGCCTCGGCCGCGTCCAGGTTCCCGCGCGACTGCTCGATCAGCCCGAGGTTGCCGTACTGGCTCGCCATCCCCTCCGGCCGCCCGAGCTTCTCTTCGATCACCAGCGCCTTTTTGTGATACGCCTCGGCTGCGTCCAGGTTCCCGCGCGTCCGCTCGATCAGCCCGAGGTTGCCGTACTGGTTCGCCATCCCCTCCGGCCGACCGAGCCTCTCGTTGATCGCCAGGGACTTCTTGAGGTA
>JALHOX010000390.1 GCA_022842805.1 Phycisphaerae bacterium
CGCCGAAATCAGTTACAGCGACATCGCCGGGCTGCTCGGCGGCGGCGGCGCGAATGGCAATTTCCCGGGTTGCATCGAGACGAATCCGCTGTTCGTGGTCGCACCGACCATGACCGCCAGCGGCGTCTTCACCGCGGGCGATTTGCATCTGCGGTCCGGCTCGCCGTGCCTTGATGCAGGCGATAACGGCGAGCTGCCGCCGAACGCGACCACCGACTTTGACGGCCTCGCGCGGCGGTATGACGACCCCGCCGCGCCGAACACGGGCGTGGGTACGTCCCCGCACGTGGACATGGGCGCGTTTGAGCGTCAGCCGCCGCCTTGCTTTGGCGATCTGAACGGCAATCATGCGGTGGACGGGCCCGATCTGGCGATCCTCGCGGCGAGCATCGGAGCGATCGGGCCGGCGCTGCCGGGCGATTTGAACAGCGATGCGACGATCGACATCGAGGACGTCGCGATTCTGCAGAGGCTGTTTGGCCGGCCCTGTCCGCAGTAGCGCTGTCGACGGCGTCTCATCATCTTGGGTGGCATGGGCCGGCTGTACTCAGGCTGCCCGTGCTTATTCGCCCGCGTGGCCAACCCAATCGGCTCACGAAGCACGGGTCACGGAGTACCGTGACCCATGCCACCCCCCCATCACCCATGCCACCCCTCGGCGGCTAGAACAGGGCCGTTCGAGTCATCGCGGAGAGGCAACATCGCACGCGCCGGGGGCGGATTGAAGGAATTTTCAGCGTCGGTTAAATCCAATCTCCCAGTTCGCACGGATAGCCTCGCAGTCCCCCGCATTTAGGAGAGCAGATGAGATCGAAGATTTGGCAGATGGCGATTGGAGCAGCGGCGATCTTGAGCCTGGGCCTGAGCAGCGGTTGCAACAACTGCGCGGTGTCCGGCGCTGGGCCTCAGCGCAGTCTCTACGAACGCCTCGGCGGCGAAGCGGCGATTCAGGCAGTCGTCGATGATTTTGTCGGGCGCATCAGCGAGAACCCGAAGGTCAACATCACCCGCAAAGGCTCGGGCCGCACCGAGTGGCAGGCGACGCCGGCGAATGTCGAGCGCGTCAAGAAGCTGCTGGTGGAGCAGATTTGCGCTGCCACAGGCGGTCCGCAGAAATACAGCGGCCGCGACATGAAAACGGTTCACGCCGGCATGAACATCAGCGATGGCGAGTTTGATGCGGCGGGCGCCGATCTGAAGGCCACGTTGGATAAGTTCAAGGTGCCGGCGGCCGAGCAGGATGAACTGATGAAGATCATCGTGAGCACGCGCGGCGACATCGTCGAGCGGCCGGCGAAAATGTAGCAACGAAGGAAGCACCTGCGGGCCGGCGCGCCCAGTCGGCTGGCTTGGCGTTTGACGCTTCGATTCGGCAGACATAGCGTGCCGATGTGTACCGGGTCGCGCTTATCCTCGTCTTGGCGCTGTCGATCGTCGGCTTGCTGATCTGGAATCAGCAGCATGGGCCCGAGTTTCATGTCTCGGGCGTCATTGAGGCGGACGACGTACGAGTCGGCTCGCGCGTCGGGGGGCGGGTTGCGAAGGTGCATGTGTCGGAGGGGCAGACGGTTCGCGCTGGCGAGCCGCTCATCACGCTGGAGCCGTACGACCTTCTCGCGCAGCGGGCGCAGGCCGAGGCGATCGTCGCCGCGCGGCGCGAGCAACTCCTGAAATCGCAGAATGGCCCGCGGCCTGAGGAGATCGCCGCGGCACAGGCTGAGCGGGGGCGCGTCGCCGCGGTGCTGGCCCGGCTCGAAGCGGGACTTCGTCCGCTGGAGATCGAGGTGCTCGTCGATCGGCTCGCGGTCGCCCAGGCCGAACTGCAGAACGCCAAGACCAATTCCGAGCGCGTGGCCGGCTTGCGGCGGAGCGGGGCCGCCGCGGCGCAGGAGTGGGAGGACGTCAGCGACCGACTGTCCGCCGCCCAGGCGCGCCATTCGCTGGCCGAGCACGAGCTGGCCTTGGCCCGCGAGGGAACTCGGGCGGAGGAACTGGCCGAGGCCCGGGCCGCATTGGCCGCCGCCGATGCCAGCCTGCTGATGCTCGAACACGGCTATCGCGCCGAAGACATCGCCGCGGCCGCCGCCGAGCTGGCCGCAGCGGAGGGGGCCCTGGCGGGCATCGACCGGCGATTGGACGAGCTGACGGTGGTTGCGCCGCTCGATTGCGTTGTCGATGCGCTCGAACTGCAGCCAGGCGACCTGATCGCGCCCAACGCGCCGATGATCACGCTGGTGAGCGCTGCGCGACTCTATGTGCGGTCCTACGTGCCTGAGAATCGTCTCGACATTCGCGTCGGCCGGCCGGTTCGCGTCGTGGTGGACGCCTATCCGGGGCGGTCGTTTGAAGGGCGGATCACGTTCGTCGCGCGTGCCGCGGAATTCACGCCGTCCAATGTGCAGACCGTTGAAGAGCGCGTGAAGCTCGTATTTCGCATCAAGGTGGAGCTGATCGCGGGCGGCTCGGATTTGCGGCCGGGCATGATCGCCGACGTCTACTTTGACTCGCCTGCGCAACAAGCGACGAGCTCCCCGGCGGCGGCGCCATGAGCACGATCGACGCCGGCCGCGACGCCGACGGCGCGGTGATCGAAGCCGTCGGTCTGACGCGCCGCTTTGGGTCGCTGTGCGCCGTCGATCAGGTCGATCTGCGGGTACCGCGGGCCGCGATTTTCGGCTTTCTCGGCCCCAACGGCAGCGGCAAGAGCACGGTGATCCGCATGCTCTGCGGCGTCTTGCGGCCGAGCGGCGGGCGCGGCAGTGTGCTGGGCCTCGACATCGCTCGCGAAGCGGAAGCCATCAAGCGCCGCATCGGCTACATGTCGCAGAAATTCAGCCTCTACGGCGACCTGACCGTCGACGAAAATCTCGACTTCTATGCCAGCGTTTATGGTTTGCGGGGCGTGCGGCGGAGCGATCGCATGGCCGCGGTGCGCGCTCTGGTCGGTCTCGGCGATCGTCGGCGGCAATTCGCAGCCACGCTATCGGGCGGATGGAAGCAGCGGCTGGCGCTGGCTTGTGCACTGGTGCATGAGCCGCAGGTGCTCTTTCTGGATGAGCCGACGGCCGGCATCGATCCGGTCGCGCGGCGCGAACTTTGGGACCTGCTTTACGACCTCTCGGGGCGCGGCGTCACGCTCTTTGTCACGACGCACTACATGGATGAGGCGGAGCGGTGCACGCATGTGGCGTATATTCAGTCGGGGAGGCTGATCGTCTCGGGGCGGCCCGATGAATTGAAGACGCTCTCCGCGGTGACGCCGCCGGGCACGCGGCGCGTGGAACTGGTGGGCCCTTCGCCGGCACAGTTGCTGGCGGCGCTGCGCGGCCGGCCCGGCGTGCGCGACGCGACGCTTTTCGGCGAGTCGCTGCACCTGCTGCTCGATTCGCACCTGACCGACGACGCGCTGCTCGCATTCCTGCGCGGCAACACCACCGCCCCCGCCGACGCACTCTCGCTTCGCGCGATTCATCCGAGCCTTGAGGACGTATTCGTCACGCTGAGTCGGGCCGCGGGCCAGCGGAGCGTGGCATGAACGGGTTGCTCGCGGTGCTGCGCAAGGAGTTTCTGCACGTGCGGCGTGAGCGCACGACGCTGTTCTTCGCGCTGGTGATCCCGGTTTTGCAACTGACGCTGTTCGGCTACGCGATCGACACGACCGTGAAGAACATTCGCACGGTGGTACTCGACCTCGACCGCAGCAGCGATAGCCGCCGCTTCATCGAGAGCCTGCGCAACACGCAGACCTTTCTGTTCGTCGATCAGGTGCTGGACGAGGCCGCATTCGAGGGGGCGATTCGTGCCGGGCGGGCGCACGTCGGCGTGCGCATTCCGCCGGACTACTCGCGTGCGTTGCTTGGCGGACGGCCGGCGGTGGTGCAGGTGCTGATCGACGGCAGCAACTCCACGGTGGCGACCGCCGCGCTCAACTCGGC
>JALHOX010000391.1 GCA_022842805.1 Phycisphaerae bacterium
CTGCCTCAGAGCGCCGGTGCAATTCGTCAGCGGAAAGCGCGCGCCGGGCTCGGTCGCCGTCTGGGGCGAGACAGCAAAGCGCCCGAAGAGCGCGTTCACCGTGTCCATCCAGGCGGCCCGTCGACTCGCCGTCGTCAATAAATCATCCGTCATTGCGCGGGGCGACCTCCATGGCGTGGCGGCTGAGGGAGCTGCGCCGCGGCCACTGAGAGTCTCGGAGTGTCTCAGTCCGGGTTCCATAAGGACTCTTACCCAAAACCGGTTTCGGTTGTTTACAGATGCAGGCGAACACCCGCACGCCGCGCCGACGAGGCGCGGGCACCCCCGTGGGAAGGACACTAAGATTCCCCCCGGCGTTAGCGATTTTCGCCGCGGATGGCGCCACGGCTCTATGAGCCGTGCGGCTCTACGATCCGTGCTCGGAATTCAGAAGACATGGCTCGCAGAGCCGTGGCACAACGAACGACTCCTGAAAAGACTGGAAATTTTGATATGGCGACCGACGACCGAATTCAGGAACAATTGATGGGCGCCCTGCGGCGCGTGATCGAGCCGACCGCCAACAAGAGCGTGCTCGATCTCGGCTTCGTTCGTGCCGCGCGCGTCGCCGATGGGGCCGCGTGGATCGATTACGAACTGCCCGAGCAGCTCGTCGGCTCGCCCGTCGAACAGGAGCTCCGCCTGCGCACGAACGCCGCCCTGCATATGACCGCCGGCGTCGAGCGCGTCGAAATCCGCGTCGCGGCCCGCCCGGGCCGCGTAACCAACACGCTCCCGGGCGTGCAAAACGTGATCGCCGTCGGCGCCGGCAAAGGCGGCGTCGGGAAGAGCACGCTCTCGGTCCTGCTCGCCCTCGGCCTGAAGCGGCGCGGCTTGCGCACCGGGCTGCTCGACGCGGATGTCTATGGCCCCTCGCTCCCCAAGCTCACCGGCACCGAGGCCGCGCAGGCCGAGGGCACCGCCGACGGCCGCATCCTTCCGCCCGAGTCCGACGACGGTCTGAAGGTGATGAGCATGGGCTATCTCGTGCCGGCCAACGAAGTGGTCGTCTGGCGCGGGCCGATGGCCCAAAAGTATGTGAAAGAGTTTCTCGATCGCGGCGCCTGGGGCGAGCTCGACCACCTCATCGTCGATCTGCCGCCGGGCACCGGCGACATTCCGCTCACACTCTCGCAGAGCATTCCGCTTACCGGCGCGGTGGTCGTCTGCACGCCGCAAGATGTGGCGCTGCTCGATGCGCTTAAGGCCTATCGCATGTATCGCAAGCTGAATGTGCCGGTGCTGGGCTTCGTCGAAAACATGAGCTACTACCTCAACCCCGCCACCGGGGCGCGCGAGTACATCTTCGGCAACGGCGGCGTCGAACGCGCGGCGCGGGCAAACGATGTGCCCTATCTCGGCGGATTGCCGCTGCACCAACTGATCCGCGAATCAGGCGATGCGGGCAGCCCCAAAGACTGCTTCACCCACGCCCCCGCTCACGTCACCGAGGCGCTGGACCAGATCGTCACCAATCTGCTGGAGCAAGTCCGCCTGCGGCGAGCCGAGGCGACGCCGCTGCCGCAGTTGCGTATTCGGTGAAGATGCTGGGGAATCCGCTACATCGGGCGGGTGGCGCCCGGCGCTCGCACGCCGGGGCGGGGAACATCGCAGAGGTCCATCAGCCGCGAGGCGGGCCCAACCCGCCCTGCCGCAGCGCCTGATTACATCGCGACCTGCCGCATGGGTGCGGCGTAGGCTGCGGCAGCCGCGGGCAGCGGCATGCTGGCGGGAGTCTGGCGCAGATCCGCCTTCGTGCGAACATCCGCATTGGCGTCGGCCAGCAGGTCGCCGGGGCGGTTGTAGAGCTGCTCGCGGAGGCGTTCGAGAATGGCCGAGTGCATCTGGCTCACGCGCGACTCGGAGAGGTCGAGCGTCTGGCCGATCTGCTTCATCGTCATCTGCTCGTAGTAATAGAGCACGATGATCAGCCGCTCGGCCCGCGTCAGCCCTTTGGTGATCAGTTCCTTGATGTCGCTCTTTTGAGCGTCGTTGACGGGGTCGCGGCCGCCGTCGTCGGCGACGACATCCAGCTCAAAGACCTCGCGGCTGCCTTCGGCGTCGTTGAATTTCTTGGAGACGCTGATGAGCGAAACGGCGTTGGCGTCACGCAGCAGCTTTTCGAATTGAGCGCCGGACATGTGCAGGCGCTGAGCGATCTCGTCTTCGGTGGGCGTGCGACCCAGCTCGACCTCGAGCGTGCGCGTCGCGTCGAGCAGCTTTTGGGCCCGATGGCGCACGAGGCGCGGCACCCAGTCCATGGTGCGCAGTTCGTCGAGGATGGCGCCGCGAATGCGCGGGGCGCAGTAGG
The DNA here is from genome assembly GCA_022842805.1 of Phycisphaerae bacterium. Taxonomy (GTDB): domain Bacteria; phylum Planctomycetota; class Phycisphaerae; order UBA1845; family Fen-1342; genus JALHOX01. The sequence goes on from JALHOX010000391.1 coordinate 2,351, forward strand.
TCTCGAACTTCACGGCCCGCGCGGGATCGAAATTGTCGATCGCGTCCATCAGCCCGAAGATGCCCGCGCTCATCAGATCGTCGACGTCGACTTCGTCGGGCAGCTTGGCGCCGATTCGCTCGGCGGTGAAGCGTACCAACGGCAGATAGTGCTCCATCAGGCGATTGCGGACTTCGTCTTCGCCCGCAGCGAGGAATTTTTCCCAGGCGCGGGCCAGCTCGACTTCAGACGGGAAGGACTGCGCCGGCGTGGCCTGACTGACGCGACGAAGACGAATGTGCGACGATGCTCGGCTCATGCTGCTTTCCTACCTCGTGCTCGGGGCGCTGCTGGCGGCGGGCGCGGCGTCCGCCGCGACGGCCTGGCTCTCCATCTCGCGAATTGCTTTCAGATGCTCCTGATCAAGTTGCAATTTGCGTGCCTGCAGTCGCTCGCGCAACGCGGCGCGGCCGGCCCAGGCGACCAACTGACCGATCAGGGCGGCGACGAACATGACGACGAGTGCGCGGCTGAGGATCGTGACGGGTGAGTTCTGGGCCTGCAGTCCGACCAAAATCGCGACTGCGAATCCGAATAGCCCGATTTGTGCGCTGAGAGCTTGCGTCATTTTGCCGACGTCCGTGTGGCTGTATCGGTTCGCATCCGTGCGAACTCCATTTCTCGCGGGCGAAAATCGCTACAACAAAATCTCCGCGAGCCGCTGCCAGAAGCTGATCGGGCCGCGCAGATCCGGCGCGGCGGGCATGGTTCGCGCGGCAATGGCGCGCAAGGCACGCGCCGCGCCGCAATCCGGCGCGGTCTGCACCACGGCGCTGTCGAGGTCGCTCGCGCGCCGCACGCGACGATCGAAGGGAACGGTGCCCGCGAACTCCGGATCGACACCCAGAAACTCGCGCGAGACCTTCGACAGCCGCGCCGCGTAGCGCTCGGCGATGAGGGCGGAGCGGGCCTGATTGACGACGACCGCGGTCGCCCCGCGATAGCCGACGTTGCACAGCCACTTCAAAGACGAGTAGGCCTCGACGAGCGAACGCTGCTCGGGAGTAATGACAAAGGTGAGTCGTTGCGCTCGCCCGGCCACCGCGCGGAGCTCGTCGGCCGAATCAGTGCGCACATCGAAAATCAGCCACGGACAATTCGCATCAACCGCGCCCGTGTCCGCGGCGCCGATCGACAGCGCGTCGAAGACGCCGGAGTCGTCGGCCGCGGCGACGATCGCATCACTCGCGCGAGGCGTCAGCGCGTCGCGGGCGTGAAGCACGCGGGCGGCGATTTCGCACTCTTGCGCAGCGTGAACCAGATTTCGAGAGATGGTGGTGGCCCCGCAGCCGCGGGCGGGCGAGTAAATCGCATCGATTTGCGCTGCGGCTGCCGCGCGAATCCCTTCGCTGGATGTGGGTTTTTCCAGGCTTCGCATCTTGCCCAGCCTCTCAAGTGCCCACGCGGTCCGTTAAATTGGGGGGCACAATACCTGTGCTATCTTTCGGCTGCAAGCAGCTTCCAAATCTTTCGGAACCGACTGTCCCGCCGAGA
>JALHOX010000392.1 GCA_022842805.1 Phycisphaerae bacterium
GGCAACCTTGCGCCCCACCCAGGCCGAGCCGGTGTGGAGCGCCGTGGCCACGGGGCGGTTCCCCATGTATAACGGCGTGCGGTCGGCCGAGGTGTATCGCGCGTTTGGCGGGCCGCCCATCCAGTTGCTGCCCGACTATTGCCTGGCACAGGCGCTTGTCAATTTCGGCCTCCTGACCGCAGAGCCGCAGTCGGTCACGGACCTGACGGCCCGTCCGATCTGGACCATCCTGAGCGACCACAATGTGCGTGTCGGCGTAATCGGCTGGCCGCTGACCCAGCCGGCGCCGCCGGTCAATGGCTTCGTCGTCAGTGACGGGTTCCACCGGCTGTCGGAAACCGAGATGGCGTTTGATGGCGGGTCAACCGTATGGCCGCCGGAACTGCTGCCCGAGGTGCGCGCCGCCATGCTGACCCCGGCCGATCCCGATCCGGTGGCGCTCGTCGCCAACATGGGTGCGCCGCAGCCGGTGAACGACTACGACGCGCGTCGCGATCCCATCCCCGTCGTCGGCGACCGTGTGCACCTGCAGTTGCTCACCGCGCTCGAAGCCTCGGCGCCGCGCTTTCTGGCCGCCCGCTTTCCCGGCATCGACGCGGTCGGACACTTCTTCCTGCGCTATGCCAACCCGTCGGCGTTTGGCGATGTCTCCGAGGACGAGCGGCAACGGTTTGGCCGCGTGCTCGACCAGTACTACGGGTTTCTCGACACGCTGGTCGGCCGCGAGATGAATCGCCTGGGGCCCGATGGGCTGTTGCTCGTGGTTTCCGCCTTCGGCATGGAGCCGCTCACGCCCGGCAAGCGAGTCCTCGAGCTGATTGCCGGCAACCCGCGCATCAGCGGCACGCACGAGCGCGCCCCCGACGGCTTTGTGCTCGCCTATGGTCCGGCGGTGGCGGCCGGGCGCCCGGCGCGGGCGTCGGTCGTGGACCTGGCGCCGACGCTGTTGTATTTCCTGGGTCTGCCCGTGGGCCGCGACATGGACGGGTTTGCGCGCATCGACTGGTTCTCGTCCACGTTCACGAGCGATAAGCCGGTGACCTACATCCCAACCTACGGGCGCTGATCGCGATCAGCGATTGCGCCGGCGTGCACATTCAGGCGATCATGCCGCAACTGCCGGCCTGAGCGCAGACCATGCTCGTCAACTGTGTTGCCTATCATCGCGGGCAGAAGCTGTCCGATATCCCGCTTGGCGAGGTCCGTTCGCACCTCGATCGCCCAGACTGTTTCGTCTGGGTCGCGCTCAAGGATCCGGAGCCCGGTGAGCTGGCGTCGCTGCAGGCGGAGTTTGGCCTGCACGAACTGGCAGTCGAAGACGCGCAGAAGGGTCACCAGCGCCCGAAGATCGACGAGTACGGCTCGTCGCTGTTCGTCGTGCTGCATCTGATTGAGCTGGCCGGTTCCGATCTGCAGACTGGCGAAGTCGCGATTTTCGTCGGCCCCCAATACATCATCTCGGTGCGCCGCGATGTGCAGCTGGGGTTCACCGAGGTCCGGCGCCGCTGCGAACAGGAGCCCGAGCTGCTGCAGCACGGCCCCGCGTATGTGCTCTATGCCCTCATGGACACGGTCGTCGACCGCTATTTCCCGGTGCTGGACGCGCTCACCGAAGAGATTGAAGGGATCGAGGAACGGATCTTCGCCGGCCAGACGACGCGCGCGCAGATCGAGGAGCTGTACTCGCTCAAGCGCCAACTGATGACCCTGGACCATGCGACCGTGCCGCTGCTCGAGGTGGCCGGTAAACTGCACGGCGGCCGCGTCCACCCGCTCTGCGCCGGCCTGCAAGACTATTTTCGCGACGTCTACGACCATCTGCTGCGCCTGAAGCAGTCGATCGAGAGCCTACGGGACATGGTGAGCACCGCCATTTCAGTGAATCTGTCGCTGATCACGATCCAGGAGAACGAGGTCACCAAGCGGCTGGCCGCCTACGCCGCCCTCGTCGCGGTGCCGACGATGATCGCCGGCGTCTACGGTATGAACTTCGCGCACATGCCGGAATTGCAGTGGTCTTACGGATACCCGGCGGCGGTGGCCTCGATGGTGCTGATCGACGTGTACCTGGTCTTCCGGTTCAAGAAGGCCAAATGGATGTGATGGCCGACGCGCTCTGCTTCACGAGCGCGCGCGCGCTCGCGGCGATGATCGCCGCGCGCCAGGTCTCGGCGCGCGAGGTGATGTCGGCGTTTCTCGGCCAGGTGCGCCGCCTCAACCCGTCTCTCAACGCGATTGTCGCGAAGCTGGATGACGATTCGTGCCTGGCGCTGGCCGAGGCGGCCGATCGCCTCCTGGCCAGCGGCGCCGCGGTTGGGCCGCTCCACGGCCTGCCGATCGCGTTCAAGGACCTGGAAGCGGTGGTCGGCTATCCCTTCACCAAGGGCTCGCCGATTTTCAAGAACGTGATGCCCGCCGAAGACACGGTCATCGTCGAGCGGCTGCGCGGGGCCGGCGTCATCCCGATCGGCAAGACCAACGTGCCGGAGTTCGGCATGGGCTCGCACACTTACAACAAGCTCTACGGCACTACCTACAATCCCTACGATCGGACCAGGAGCGCCGGTGGTTCGAGTGGCGGTGCCGGCGCCGCGCTGGCGGCCGGGCTGCTGCCCCTGGCGGACGGCAGCGACCTGGGCGGGTCGCTCCGCAATCCCGCCAACTTCAACAACATCGTCGCGCTCAGGCCGAGCGTCGGCCTGGTGCCTGTCGCGCCGACGTCGCTGCCGATGGTCGGTGTCTCGGTGAAAGGCCCGATGGCGCGCTCGGTCTCGGATGTGGCGTTCATGCTGAGCGTGATGGCGGGCGAGGACGGGCGCGATCCGCAGACCTATCCGTCCACGCCCGCGTCATTCCTGGCGCCACTCGACCGTGACTGTCGCGGCGTGAAAGTGGCGTGGTCGCCCGACCTGGGCGGACTGCCGCTCGATCCGCGGGTGAGGGCGTTGCTCGACCAGCAGCGGCAGGTCTTCGTCGATCTCGGCTGCCGCGTCGAAGACGCGACGCCGGACCTGAGCGACGCGGACGAGATTTTCCTGACGCTGCGGTCGTGGGCGAACTGGCATACGCACGGCCCGCTGCTCGCGGCCTACCGGGACCAGATCAAGCCCGAGGCCATCTGGGACATCGAGGCCGGCGCGAAGCTGTCGGGCGCCGATGTGGCGCGGGCGATCATGAAGCACGGCGCGCTGCTGGAGCGCATGCGCGTGTTCCAGGCGAAGTACGAGTTCCTGGTATGCGCGGTCAACCAGGTGCCGCCATTTGCGGCGAGCCTCGACTGGCCGAAGGCGATCGACGGCGTCGCGATGGAGAACTACGTGGCGTGGATGAAGTCCGCCTATTGGATCTCGACGACCTGCCGCCCGGCGATCTCGGTGCCCGCGGGTTTCACGGCGGAAGGACTGCCGGTCGGCATCCAGATCGTCGGCCGCTACCGCGACGATCTCGGTGTGTTGCGCATGGGCTACGCCTTCGAGCAGGCGACCGGCGCCGGCCAGCGCCGGCCCGAAGGAGCGTAAGCGATGGCGATCAAGCGGCCCGCCTCAAGTTTGTCGCCGGCCCGTCAGCTGGACTCGTTCATCGCGCGCTTTTCGCCGCCGATGGCGAAGCTCACCAAGGCGGTGCTTAAGAAGATGCGCGATCGGCTACCGGGCGCCGTGGAGCTGATTTACGACAAAGCCAACGCCCTCGCGATTGGCTTCGGACCGGACGAGCGCGCCTCGAACATCATCAATTCGATTGCCGTCTACTCGAACTGGATCAACCTGTATTTCTTCGACGGCGACCACCTGCCCGACCCTGAGGGCCTGCTCCAGGGTGCCGGCACGACGGTGCGGCACATCAGAATCACCGCCGTCGCG
>JALHOX010000393.1 GCA_022842805.1 Phycisphaerae bacterium
CGCTTCCGAGGCCTTCGGCCTGCGGCGACCGTGGGTGGTTCGTGCGATCGCCGTCATCACGGTGATCATCAGCGGCTGGTACATGCAGGCTTATCTGTGGCCCCATGATCCGCCACAAGAGCTGGGGCTGCTGATGCAATGGAGCGGTCGGGGCGGCGCTTCGCCGGAAGAAATCGCCGAGCAGGTTCAGGAGATGCGCGACAGCGGCGTGGACGAAGCGCTGATCGCGGAGATCGCGGCGGAGATGGGCACGGCCCCGGACGGGATGGGCTTCCGCTGGTATCAGCCGCTGACGGCGGCCTTTCTGCATGCCGACTTCATGCACCTGATCGGGAATCTGATTTTTCTTCTGGTGTTTGGGGCGCGGGTCAACGCGCTGATCGGCAACGGGCTTTCGCTGGCGGCCTACCCGTTTCTCGCCTACTGCGCCGGGATCGCGTGGGACATTAGTCAGAACGGGCGGCCGATGGGGGCGATGCTCGGGGGCTCGGGTGCGATCATGGGGCTGGCGGGCATGTATCTGGTGCTGATGCCGGTCGCCAACGTCCACATGGCGGGATGGCTGCGGCTCTTCTGGTGGTGGGAAGCCTGGGTCAAGCTTTGGGCGGTGCGCGGGTTCTGGGTGGTGCTGTTCTGGATCGGATGGGACGTGTTTTACACCTATCTCGGCATGGAAACCGGCACGGCCCACTGGGCTCACCTGGGCGGATTCATCGGCGGAGTTTCGCTGGCGCTGGTGCTGCTGTTGACCCGCCTTGTGAACGCGCGGGGCGGCGACGTCCTCTCGACATTATGCGGGCGGGCGGCGTGGGGACTGATCGGTAAGCCGAACCGTCCGCCGCGAACGCTTTGGTAGCGCCGCGGGGGTGGGCGGCGCGCTGCCTGTTTTGAACGAATCGACGGCCAGCGGGGAATCGCGGAAATTCCGGGACCCATTCGTCGGTTATTCCGGCATGTCGGCGTTCGGATCGCCGGCCGCCCCGCTTACAATGTTCGTCATCATCGGTCGGCTCCGACCGGACTTTGCGCCTGAAGGATGGAAACATGAGTGATCGTTTCGGGTCTGTCTCCGCGCCCCTGCGCCGTCTGATTGTTTCGATCGCGGTCTCCGGATTCGCCACGTCGGCGGCGTTTGCGCAAGCGCGCCACGATGACAAGGAAGAGCACAACAGCGGCACGGTGGCGCGCTGGTCGGGCGGCGGCTGGGTTTCGGGCGCGGGCGGGAATCCGCCGATCACGTTTCCTTCGCTCAACGTCGAACTGCTGAGCTGGACCTCGCTCGACGACATGACCGGCGGCGACAACGGCGCCGATTGCTGGGGCTATGTTTCTCCGAGCGGGCGCGAATATGCGCTGATGGGCACGTTTAACGGCGTATCGATCATCGAGGTGACCAACCCGCGCATGCCCGTCGTGCGGGCGGTCGTCGACGGCGTCGACAACCTGTGGCGCGATGTGTGTGTGTATCAGAACTATATGTACGTCTGCTCCGAGGCCACTGGCTCCGGCGTGCAGGTCGTCAACCTGGCCAATATCGACAACGGCGTGGCGACGCTGGTGCGTACGGTCAACACGCCCGGCACGTCGCGGACGCACACGATTTTCGTCGATGAGGTCAGCGGTTTTCTCTATCGCGCCGGCGGTACGACGAACGGCATTCGCATGTACAGCCTGAGCAACCCGGCGAACCCGACGTTTGTCGGCGACTGGCAGGATCGATATGTGCATGAGTGCCAGGTGGTGACCTACACCAGCGGCGTCTATGCGGGCAAGCAGATCGCGTTTCTGTCGACGGGGTACACGGGCCGGCTCGAGATCGTGGACGTGACCAACAAGGCCGCGCCGATCAACCTCGGCGTTGTGGGCTATCCGAACCCGGGCTACTCGCACCAGTCGTGGCTCAGCGAGGATCGTCAATTCGCTTATCTGAACGATGAGCTGGACGAACACAACGGGATCATCAACAACACGACCACGCACATTTTCAACGTGAGCAACCTGAGCGCGCCGGTGTGGGTCGGCTCCTACAGCGCGGGCACGACCGTGGTCGGCCACAACCTGTATGTCCACGACGGCTTCATCTATCAGGCCGACTATGTCGACGGCTTGAACGTCTTTGATCAGTCGAATCCGCTGGCGCCGGTTCGGGTGGCCTACTTCGACACCGAGCCGACCAGCTCCGCGCCGGTCTTCGACAGCGCCTGGGGCAACTATCCGTTTCTGCCCAGCGGCAATGTCCTGATCAGCGATCTGGAGAAGGGCCTGTTCGTGGTCGATGTCAATCTGCCCATCGCCGGTGATGTGAACTGCGATGGCGTGGTCAGCGTCGGCGATATCGCGGCGTTCGTGCTGGCGCTCACCGATTCGGCGGGCTATGCGACGCAGTATCCGAACTGCCCGGTGGGCAACGCGGATATCAACAATGACAATTTCATCACGGTTGGCGACATCGCGGGCTTTGTGTCGCTGCTGACCGGCGTCTGAGCATCGGTCGCGACTGAGATGGCGAATCGTCGACCTTCGTTGGAAGGCGCATGCTGACGATTCGCGGGGGCCCGCGGCCTGTCGGCTGCGGGTTATCGCACCTTTCCCGCCCATAGGCCTCCGCCCCGCCCAACTACGGGCATTCACCCTACCGGCCTGTCACCGAAAGGATTGGCGGACGCCGTGGCTCGTACCCGCCAGTCTGCGTGGATGCGGCTGAGAAGGCATCGGCAGAGCGCCAAAACTCGACTTGCATATACCTAACAACGACCGTACAATTGGCGTGATTCGCGCGCCGAGTCTGGCGCGGGGATGCCATCCCATCATCCGGGGCAGCAGGCCACGGAATCGAGCGTCAAGGAAGACGTACCTGCCCCAGTGTCGCCGCGGGCTTTGCGGCGAAACGATGCCCGCGGTGTGTTCTCGATTCGTCCGGCTTTTTTGAAGGAGCCCGCATGATGCGCCCCATCCATCGCCGCCCCCGACTCGATTCTGAGAAACGCTTTATCCCCCTTTCGGCCGCGCCGGGGACGTCACCGCGTCCGCCGCTGGGCCGGTCTTCCAGTCGCTCGCGGGCGGAGGATCGCGTTCGTGGCGAGGGCTGCGCCGAGATGATGCAAGCGCCGGAGATCGGCGAGGTTGGTGAGGCGGAGGGGCGTGTGATGCCGATGCAGGCGGTCGCGGCGCTGACGACTGCCGAGTCGATCATTCGGATCCAGCTTGTCCTCCCTTTTTTCGGCGGCGCGGAGTTGGCGGGGCTGGCGGCGTATCTGGAGCGGGAGCTTGCAGCGCGGCGCCTGCCCCTTCGACGAAGCGGCGAATCTGCTCCGGGGATGCGTCGGAGTAGCGTCCCTCCCACTCGCGCAGGCGGGCCATCGCCTGGGTCCGGGCGCGAGGATTCTCGATCATCATCAGCAGGCCCGCGGCGCAAAGGCGGGTCACCCAGTGGCCCTGGAGCTTCGCCTCCTCGTACATCAGCTTCATTGCATCGTCGACCTGGAAGTTGATCTGGGGACGGCGGACAGGTTTGGGCGCGGCCATGTCGTATCCTTCTTGCGACGGGGCGCGCCCGCGATGAGGCCGCGCGGCGCATCGCAGCGCCGCGGCGGCCGCTTTTTCGCAGCGCGCCGGCGTTCTTGACAATTCACAATCGCAAGACAGTCTAGCGAGGCGAGCGATCCTTGACAATTGTCGGGGTTCGCGGGCAGGCCCGCGTGGGGCGTGGGGCGAGCCGCTCCCTGGTGATGCGTTGAAAATCGTGACCGACGCGGCCCGGCTCCACCGTCCAGACCCATGCGGGTAAGATCGGAGTGAAGCCAAAGGGTAGGCGCGAATTTGATCCCGACCGA
>JALHOX010000394.1 GCA_022842805.1 Phycisphaerae bacterium
GCCGCCGAAGCCGCGACCACCGCCGCCGCCGCTCTCCTTGGGCTTGGCTTCGTTAACGGTCAGCGCGCGACCGTTGTTCTGCTGCCCATTGAGGGCGTCGATCGCGGCCTGAGCCTCTTCGTTCGTCGCCATTTCGACGAAGCCGAAGCCCTTGCTGCGACCGGTTTCGCGATCGGTGATGATCTGCGCCGACTGGACGGTGCCGTGCGCGCCGAAGATCTGCTCGAGCTCGTCGCTGGTTACCGAAAACGCCAAGTTACCCACGTACAACTTACGACCCATGCACTCTGCTCCTGTTTCCTTTGGAATGAGCGAGTCCGCCCGCCTTTTACTTTCCGGGCATCGTTCGAAAGGGGCCACACAGGACCCGGAGGTAGGAACAGCCGATGGGGGGCGAGAAGCGAGAGCGTTCGAACCAAGAACGCGGACCTTTCGTAACCGATCGTCGATCTACCTGACGTGGCGAATCATATACATGGTGCGGGGGACTTGTCGCGTAGATTTTTGAGAAATTTCTGGGACGGTGGCCGGGGGGCGGCCCCCTGACGCGAGCGCACGGGGGGCGAAAAAAATGCGCCCGCGCTCCGGCGGGGGCTGGCGGGGGTCGTTTGCGCAACCGCCGCGTGCGTTAGCGGTTGCAGCCTGCGGCGCAACGGCTTATGGTACGCGGCTCGATTGGATCCGCTGGTTAAGGTCTTAACGATCGACATCCGTTCGCTGGACCGCTTCGCCGGACGCTTTGATTCGGCGGCGGGCCGATGTCGGCGTCGTCTCACTGCGATTCCGCATCGCTGTCGCACCACACGGAGAATGAATGATGAATCTTGTTCGATTGACGGCTGGACTGCTATTGACTGTTTCGCTGGGCCTTGGCGTTGCGGGCTGCGGCGAGAGCGAGCCCAAGAATGAGAACCCCAACGTCGCTGCGAAGGCGTTCGTCGGGACTTGGCTTGACAATCGCGACGCCTCGGTCGGGAACCGCAATACGGACGAAACGAAGACGCGCAGCAAGTTGGTGATCAAAGAGGACGGCACCTGGGAGCTGTCTTTTACGGATGAGAAAGGGGCCGCGGCCGAAGCCGATCAGAAGGCTTCGGGGACGTGGAAGATGAACGACGGCCTGGTGGCCGTGTTTGAAAGCACATCGAACACCGTGACGAAGCCTGAGCTGGCCGGGATGGTGCCGACGGCGCTGACGCGCATGTTGAAGGCCGGGGAGTTGCCCGGGATCACCAAGGAGCAGGTGGCGACCCCCACTTCGGAGGGTCTGCGCTGGTACGTTCGTCAGTAGCGTTTCGCGCGTTTGCGGCGCGTTTCGAACTGATTGCTAGAAGACATCGACTCCGCCCTGCTGCCTCTCTGGGTAGCGGGGCGGTTGTGATTTCGGGGGGCCGCGGTGGGTGGGTCGTGCGGGGCTAGTGACGGAAGTGGCGGGCGCCGGTGAGGATCATGGCGATGCCGCGCTCGTTGCAGAGGGCGATGGTCTCGTCGTCGCGTTTGCTGCCGCCGGGTTGAATGAGCGCGGTGACGCCGGCATCGATGAGGATTTGGGGGCCGTCCTTGAAGGGGAAGAAGGCATCGGAGGCGGCGACGCTGCCGGTGAGGGCGTCGGCGTGACCGTTTTCCTTTGCGAGCCAGGTGGCGATGCGGCAGCTCATCACGCGGCTCATCTGTCCTGCGCCGTTGCCGATGAGGCGGCCGTCTTTGCAGATGGAGATGGCGTTGCTTTTGGTGTGTTTGCAGATGAGCCAGGCGAGGCGGAGGTCGCGGAGTTCGGCGTCGGTGGGTGCGCGATTGGTGGCGACTTTCCAGTCGGATTCGTTGAGGGCGAGGGTGTCGGGGGTTTGCGCGAGCAGGCCGCCGGCGATGCTGCGATATTGCATGGCGGTCGGGTTGGGCGGCTCTTTCATGTCGCCGACACAGAGCAGGCGAACGCTTTCGCCCCACTTTTTTGGCGGCTGGCGATCGAGGATGGCGCGCACTTCGGCGAGGCGCGTCGGGGAAAGCTGTTCGCCCATTTGGTCGAACGCTTTGTCGAGCAGTTCCGCGCGGCCACGGATGATCGCGGCGGCGGCATCGCTGATCTCCGGCGCGAGCCAAACTTCGACGAAAAAGCCGCCCGGGGCGTGGGCGGCGCCGGCGTCGCGCAGCGGCTTTCCGAGGCGGTCGAAGGTGGACATGACGCCGGCGGCGAATTCCGCGTCTACGCGGAAATTGCAGGCCAGGACTCCGCCCATCGCGGCGTTGGGGTCTCCGAGGTAGGCGCGGCGATAGGCCTCCAGCGGGTCGGGATGAATGCCGACGCCGCAGGCGTTGGAGTGCTTGATGAAGACGCAGCAGCAGAGCCGCGAAGAGGCGGGGCCGGCGGAGGTTGTGGGACTGGTTTTCGACCGGTCCCGCATTGCTGTGTCTTGGTCTCCCAACTCCTCGACAGCGCGGGCGAGCTCTGCACACAGTCCGAGCGCGGCGTCGGCGTCGAGGTAGTTGTTATACGACATCTCCGCCGAAAATCCCCCCCCGGTCGCTGAAGAGACAAACGGCCATGTCTTCGCGAATTCGTCAATTGCAAACGCCTCGGCAAACTGACTAGGGTTTTCCCCATACCGAAGTGAACCCTGGTCCCACACGCGAATCGAGCGCGTGGTGTTCAGACCCTTCGCCTCCCAGATTCGACCCATCCAAGTTGAGATCCGGTCATCGTAGCGCGCGGTGGCTACAAAGGTGTCGTGCGCGTGCTCTTCAGCGATGCGAGCAAACTCCTGGCCTGCGTATTCCTTCCTGAGGACGGACAAAACCCACTTGTAGTCTGAAGCATCGGTGACGACCCAAACATGCCTGGCGTTCTTCGCTGCGGCGCGGAGGAGCGCGACGCCGCCGATGTCGATCATTTCGATGGCCTGATCGAGGGTGCAGTCTGGGTCGGCGACGGTCTTTTCGAAGGGGTAGAGATTGACCACCACCATGTCGATCGGCTTGATTCCCGCCGCTTCGAGCTGGCGCATGTGCTCGGGGTTGTCGCGGTCGGCGAGGATGGCGGCGTGGATGTTGGGGTGCAGCGTTTTCACGCGGCCGTCGAGCATTTCGGGGAAACCGGTGATGTCTTCGATGAGGGTGACGGGGATGCCGGCGTCGCGGAGAGTTTTGGCGGTGCCGCCGGTGGAGATGATTTCGATGCCGAAGTCGGCGTGGAGCGACTGCGCGAATTCGACGATGCCGGTTTTGTCGTAGACGCTGATCAGTGCGCGACGAACGCGAATCTGCCCCATCTGGAATCCTGAATAATGCGGGCTGGTCTGGCTCTGTCGCAGTGACAGGTGTCAGGTGTCAGGCCGGGCAACGCACGCCCACGCGGGGCCGAAGAATTTGCGAGAGTCAGACCTGACACCTGACACCTCGCACTGCTGCACGCTCGGAAGATTTTGAACGGCGCTTACTGTCCGCCGCCGGGGCGACCGAAGCCGCGACTGACCTTTGAGCGACCGCCGACGGCGGGGCCGCTGGGCGGGGGCAATTCGGGCCGGTCGGGCAAGGCGGGCGGTTCGCCGGCGACCGGGGCGGAGCCTTCGCCATCGGCGGGCTGCGAAGCGGGCTGCGACGCGGCGGCATCGCCTTCGGCCTTGGGCGGCGTCGGCTGCAGCGCGACGCGGACATCCGCCGCGCGAATGTAGGGTGCGTCGAGCGATCGGGCGCAGAAGAGGCGGCCATCGGACGAGGCGAGGAAGAGCGACTGCATGGCGGCATCGGGCATGGCGAGATTGAACCCCGGCGCGTTGATGCGCTGCTTGACCTCGCCGGACTTTCGATCGACCACGGCCACTTTGTC
>JALHOX010000395.1 GCA_022842805.1 Phycisphaerae bacterium
GAGGAATTCTGCGACCGGCACAAGCTGTTTCAGTATCGCCAGGACCCGCAGACGGGGCGCATGGTGCAGGTGTCGCGCGATTTTCCGAAGGTGAAGCAGCAACTGCTCTTCATGCTGACCAACCACGGCCAGCCCTACATCTACGTCGTCGACGGCAACTACAACAACCGCGGCGAGCTGTACCTGGCCCATAAGCACCTGGGCGTCGACATCGAGATTAAGTACGCGGCGGAATGCCTGGCCAACATCCAGAAGCTCTGGCGCCGGCCGGTGCGGCTGCAAGCGCGGATCGACGACGACATGATCCTCTTCAGCCACGACGGCGAAGCCTTTACCCAGACGAAAATCAAGCACGACACACCGAAGCCTGCGCACACCAACATCGAATAACATGATGGGAAGAGGTCGCTGGGCGGGTGGAGCGCAACGGCGCCCATCCGCTGCGGGCGCTGCGCCCGCCGGACTTCTCCATTGGCCTCAAGACACCGAAAACCTGGAACTCGATTGATGAAATCGCTTCGCTCGGCTTCAACGCTCGTCGGCTTCGCGGCATTCGTTTTGGTTGTCGATCTCGCGGCGCCGGTGCGGGCCGAAGGTCCGGCCTCGGCCCCGGCCGCGTCGGCCCCGGCCGGCGCTCCGCAGTCCGCCCCCCTGCCGCGGATTCAGGAGGTGTGGAACTCGTTCGGCTCGAACTACGACAACACCGATTCGCTCGCGGTCGCGACGTTGCCGACGGGCGCTGTACGGCTCTTCGCCACGAGCAAGGGCGGCAACTGGATCGATGCCTATGACGCCGGGAGCGGCGCACATCAGCAGCGTTATGGAAAGAAGGGCGCCGGGCCGGGCGAATTCGATCGGCCCAACGGCATCGCCAGCGCCAACATCACCATTGATGCGAAGGGCAACACACGGCCCGCGCTATTGATCGTGGAGCGCGACAACCGCCGGGTGCAGGCGATCTGGGCCGACACGATGACCCCCGCCGGCATGGTGGTGGAAAATCTCGATCGGCCTTATGGGTGCTGTGTCGCGACGCACAACGGCGAGTTGCTGCTCTACGTCACAGACGAAAAGGCCGAGCCGCGGCTGCGCGTGCGGCTGTACAAGCTGATGCGCGACGGCGACGCCCTGAAGAGCCAGTTTGTGCGCGGGCTGGGCGAGGAAGAGGGTCCGGGGTTGATCAAGAAGCCTGAGTCGATCACGGTGGATCCTTACCGCGAACGGCTGCTGGTCTGTGATGAGGCGGCAGATCAGAAGTGCGTGAAAGTCTTTTCGATCACCGGGAAATTCGCGGGAAAGACCTTCGGCGGCGGAACGATCGTGGGCGACCCGGAAGGACTCGTCGTCTGGCGCACGCCGGATCTGCACGATGTCGTAATCGTCACCGATCAGCGGCCGGAGCAGACCGCGTGGCATGTTTTCGGGGCGGAGGATTATGACCACCGCCTGAGCTTCACCGGCACGCAGAAGATCGCGAATACAGACGGAGTGGCGATCTTTCCGGAGCCGCTGAGCGAATATTCGACGGGGATGTTCTTCGCGGTGAACGACGATGCGGACATCCGCGGCTACGACCTGAGTTCGCTGGCGGCGAAGCTGAAGGGGCTCAAGCCAGCGCCCGCCAAGTAAGGCGCTGCGCCGCAAAGCTGTTTCACGTGAAACAGCTTTGCGCGACGCAAACCGAGTGCCGCGCCGGGGCGGCGGCGCGGAGATTGGCGGATTCAGTCGGGTCGAGATCGAGCAATCTGACGGGAAAACCGGCGGATTGCTGCGGGGCGGAACGGTACACTGCTGGGGCTGTTTGGGGTCCGCTGAGGAGGAAGGAAGATGTTCCGAGTGTTTCTGCGCGCTCTCGTCTTGTCGATGGCCGGCGTCGCGTGGGGCGGTGGGCCGCCGCTCAGTGCATTTCTAGAGCCTCAGCGTCTGCCGCTGTTGCCAAAGGCTGTGTCGTTCGGCGAAGACGAACAGTACTTGTTCGCGCCGTTTCAATCGGTGGCGAACGGTGCGGCGTACGGGCCGTTTGAGGGGACTCACAGTGTTTTCTCGTCTGCGAAGCCGCAGCAACCGCGGCCTGCGCCTCGCCCGCCGGTGATGCCGGGGCCGCGTCCGAATCCGCTGCCGCGACCGGCTCCCAACCCGGTGCCTCCGCCGGTGCGCCCGCCGGTGCGTCCGCCGCCGCGCTACAACGTTCCGCCGAAGCGAGTTTCGCTGCCGCCGTCGCCGCTGCCGAGCCCGATTGGGGCGACGCTTGTGCCGTGGATGCAGATCGTCGGGGCGGGCGACGATGGCTATCCGTCGCCCGGCAGCCCGCCGGTGCGTCCGCTGGAAGAGGGCTTCGAGCTGGAAGGGTCGTGGCTGCACACGGAGACGGGCGCGACGATCCCGCTGAGCATCACCTTGATTCAAGACCTGACGCTGTTGCCGACGACGCTCGATCTGGGGCAAGGGCCGATCGTGATTGATTGGGGCGACTTCAGCGAGTTCACCTCGACCACCGGCCGCTACTTTCTGTTGCGGGCCGATGTGCGACTCGACGTGCTGTTTCTGCCGGAGCCGAGCGGCGCGGCGGCGCTGCTCACGGGGATGGCTGCGATGTGGTGGGCTGGGCGGCGAGCGCGGCGGTGAGGCCGTCGCGCAGACCCGCGGCGTAGTCGTCGAGTTCGCCGAAGGTGGCGAGTGTTTCGAGTTCGGCCAGGCCGGATTCGTAGCATTCGCGTGCGGCGGGCAAGTCGCCAGTGTCCTTGAGACGATCGCCGACGACGTGCCAGGCGTAGGCTCGGGCGGGAAGGTGGGCGGCGTCCTCGCGCGCCAGCGGCTCGCTAACGCGAAGGAACTGGTCGTAATAGTCCGCTGCCTCGGGCCAGCGTTTCTGCAGGGATTCGACGGCGCCGAGCGCGGTGAGCGACTGGGCGTAGCGCAATCGATAGGTCATGTCGCTCGGCTGCAACTCGAACGCGCCGGCGATCAGGTCGCGCTCTTTTTCGTACCAGCCGCGGGCTTCGTCCAGGCGCCCGCGGCGGGCGGCCTCGTTGCCGCTGGCCGAGTAGGCCTCGGACGCGGCGACGCGGATCGGCATTTCTCGCGGCCAGACCTGCATCGCCTGTTCGGCGCTGGCGCGGGCGCGGTCGAGCGCCGCCACCGCGGACGCCGATGGGCCGCGCTGCAGCATCGTGCTGGCGGTGCGACAGAGCAGCGCGACGGCCTCGCGGCAGGCGTCGACATCGTCAGCGTAGGCGCGGAGCAGCTCGTCGGCGTGCGCCAGCGCGGCGGCGCAGGTTTCTTCAAAGGGCGGCGCGTCGGCGTCGCGCAAGATCGCGACGGCGCGGCGGAAGAGGCGGGCGCGTTCGATCATGAATCTTTGGTGGTCATCACGCGGCTGCGAGGCGGCGACGGGCAGAGCGTGCGCATCGAGAGCGCGGCGGACGAGGGCCGGGACATCGGGGAGCCGCTGCGACGCGGCGTCGTGCTCCGCGACGCGCAACCATGCATCGGCCACATCGCCGACGGCGGCGGGATCGGCCGGCGTCGCTCGAGCGAGGTTCAGGTGGATCTCGGCGGCGCGGACGAGTGCCGCTCGCGCGGCGGATTCGTCAGTCTCGATCGAAGCGATGCGCTGCCATGCGAGAGCGAAATCGCGACTTTCCTGCGAACCAGCGGCGCCGGCGGCGGCCTGAAACTGCCTCAGGCTCTCGCGATAGAAGCGTTCGGCGGTTTCGCGATCGCCGCGGCTGTAGAGTGCGTCGCCGAGGCGGCCGTATTGCGGCGCGGTAAGCCGTTCGAGGCCGAGTCTTGCGGC
>JALHOX010000396.1 GCA_022842805.1 Phycisphaerae bacterium
CGTCCGCCGACCGCCACCGTGACGACGTTCCCGCGTATATTTCGATGGCTCCTCAGCGGGCTGAGGCGGCGGCGCCGCCTGGTCGCGCCGTTCTGTCGTTTTCTCTGGTTCGGAAGCGTGATGTCCCGAAGTCGTCTTTCATGGGTCGGTGGGATGGTCCTTGCGGGCGCGGCGCTCCTGGGTGGGGTGGCGTGCTCCAAGATCACCGCGGAACAGCGAAACTGGCTGTCGCAGGGGCAACAGGCCTACGAGGCCAAGGAGTACTCGCGCTCGATCGACTTTATGTCGCGGTTCTTGGAGACCGAACTCGACGCGCCGGAGACGCAGCGGGCGCTCTATTACAAAGGCCTGAGCGAGGCCTATCGCGGTCAGCGAACCTCGGCTGTTCAAGACTTGATGCACTCGGCGGAGATGGCGCACGACAACGCGATGACGTGGCGCGCTTACGCCGCGATCGGCTCCATTCACTTCGAAGACGAGAAGTGGGACGAGGCGGCGGATGCGTTTTATGAAGCCAGCAAGCGCATGCCGACCTTGCCGCCGAAAGATGTCGTGCTCTACAAGCTCGGCATGGCCCGCGAGCGCGCCGGACGCTGGGGCGACGCGGCGACGCCCTATGAGCAGATTCTGGCCGAATTCCCCGACGGCGAGATCGCCCGCTCCGCCCGTCGCCGCCTGAACACGCGCACCGACACCTTCACCGTTGAGGTGGCGGAGTTCGCGGTGCCCAGCAACGCCGACTATCTCGCGTTTGAATTGGAGCAGCAGGGGCTGCGACCGACCATCCGCCGCGAGCGCGTGGGGCCCAAGGATGTTTACGTCGTGACGGTGGGGGAATATCCGACGCAGTCGGAAGCCGAGGAAGCCGCAGCCCGCGTGCGCGAGCGGTATCCGACGGCGAAGGTTTGGCCCTAAGCGAACATCGAGTCAATTCGTAAAACAGCATCGCCGCGCCAGGGGCGCGGCGATGTTGCGTAATGGTCGACGTCAGCCGTTATTTCGGCGCGGCGGGAGGGGGCGGCGCGGGCTGCGCTCCGGAGGGTTCGGGGTTTGCGGGCGGCGCAGCGGCGGGTCGCGCGGGCGCCTTTGCAACGGCGGGCAGCCCGAGCGGATTGGGTAGATCCCCCGGCTTGGCAGCCTCGCGCTGGGCGCGGGTGGGCAGTGCCTCCAGGCGACGACTCAGTTGCTCGAATAGACGCTGCAGCGAGCCGTTGTGCTGCGTACGAAGCCGGTCGACCGCCGGCGATTGCGCGTCGGCGGCGGGCACTTCGGCCAGCCGACGATCGTGCTTGGTCTGCACTTCGTCGCGGCGCGTCCGCACCGTCGCAAAAATCTGCCAGGCCCGCTCGGTCTGGTCGTTGGTCAGCGAATACTTCGCGATGAACGCCGCGACATAGTTGCTCCACGGGTCGTTGGTCAGTTGCACAGGCGGCGCGTAGCGCGGCTGATTCGGCTGCTGCTGCTGCGCGGGCGTGGCGGCCGGATCGGTGGGCTGCGCGTCCTGGCCCTCTTCCGGCTGTTCGCCGGCGGGCGGTTCGGTCCCAGGCGCCGGCGCGGCTTCGATGGTGCGCGGGTTCACGGTGGCCGGCTTCCCGGTCGCAGCCGGATCGGCGCTGCCGGCGGCCGCGCCCAGCCCGGCGCCGTTCTGGATCGGGTCGTCCTCCATGCCCCACTGCTCGGCCGACCATTCGCCGCGCTTCCAGCCTTCGCCCATTTCAGCGACCTTCGAGAGCCGTCGCTGCGTGGCGATCATGTCTTGTTCGAGGATGGCCCGCTGCTCGGGGTCGAGCTCCTGGGCCATCTCTTTGGCGGCGACGCTGAGCCGCTCGCGCACGTCGAGAAATACGGGCTCCGCGAGCGTCGCCCAGCGCTGCACCATCTCGGGCGTAAAGGGTTGGCCCGAGGCGCGAGTCTGAATCGCCTCGACGGCGTACTCCATGATGCGACCGCTGTGCTTTGAGAAGGTTTCGTTCGAAAGCCGCAGCAGGCGCGACCGCAGTGACCGTTCCTGCTCCTCGTCGAGCAGATAGCGGTCGCTGAGCGTGCGGACGGTGGTGTCGAAGCGCTCCTGCACCGACCACGGCGGAATCGACTCGACCGTCTTGACCAGGTCCAGCGAAAATCGATCCGAATCGCTGTTCCAACCCTGTCGCTCGTACACGCGCTCCATCGAGTCCATCATCATGCCATACTGGTCGTCCCAGTTGCCGAGCGAGCGCATCGAGCCGACGATCTTCTGCACACGCTCGAACATCGCGGCGCGGTCGGCGCGCAGGTCGTTCTGATCCGTCGCCTGGGCACGCGTCACGGGGCTGAGGGCGCCGATCACCAGCAACAGCAGCGGCGCCGCGCTCCGCCGAAGAGCGGAAGCGATGGGTCGGCCGGCGGGCCGACGAGCGCTGCTGTCAAAAACACACGCACTAATCATTCGTTGCTCCTGCGGGACAGACCCCGCGGTTCTCTGTAGATTGTTCGGGGCGTGGGCGGCGGTTTCAAGGTGACGGCCCGATTTCCGAGCCGCAGCCGGTTTAACCCAAATCGCCCAGCCAGCCGTATTTGATACACGGACACGGAGGCGACGTGGCGGGCGAGCGAATTCTGATCGTGCGAGCGCCGGGCACCAATTGCGACCGCGAGGCGGCTTTTGCGTGGGAAACGGTCGGCTGTCGCGCCGAGCGGGTCCACATCGCGGCGTTGGCCGAGCGACCCGAAATGCTTCACGAATATGCCCTGCTGACGCTGCCGGGCGGGTTTAGCTACGGCGACGACGTGGCGGCGGGGCGGATCATGGCGGCCCACCTCGAACGGGCGCTGGCCGACGAACTGCCGCGCTTCATCGCCGCCGGAAAGCTCGTGTTCGGCATCTGCAACGGGTTTCAGGTGTTGGCCAAAATGGGATTGCTGCCATTTCACGCCGCCTCGCCGGCGCCCGCTGGGGTAACGGCCGAGGGCAGGCAGTCCTGCACCGTAACCTTCAACGAGCCCGCGGGGTTTCAGGATCGCTGGATCACCCTTTCCGCGGGCGCGAATACTCCGTGCGTGTTTGTCGAACCCGGGCGAAGTTACGAAATGCCCATCGCCCACGGCGAAGGACGCGTGCTCTTTGCCACGGAGGCGATCCGGCGCGCGGTCGCCGACCAGCGGCTCGCGGCGCTGCAATATGTCGAGGGGGCGCCGGACATGCGCGCGGAGGGGCCGGCAAACCCCAACGGCAGTACCGACGCCATCGCCGGCTTGTGCGACGCGACCGGCCGCGTCTTCGGGCTGATGCCCCATCCGGAGCGCCACATTGTGGCGACCCAGCACCCCTGTTGGACGTCGCGCGGGCGCAAAGCCGACGCGCCGGGCGACGGCATCGCGATCTTTCAGCGGGCGGCGGCGGCGCTGCGCTAGTCGAGCCGGCGGGCGTTGTTTCACTACGGCCCCGGCGTCACGCTCCATCCGATCGTGCGGCGAACGGTCACTTCGGCTGCGTCGAGCCCCGCGATGGTCGTCTGCTGGGTGATCTTCGAAAACTCGATCTCGATCGGCGCGCCCTGAACAAAATTGTCGAGATCGAGCAGGCCCAGCGACAGGCCGCCGTCGTCGAACTCGTCGTCGATGCGCTCCGTGCGAACGCGATCGAGCACATCCTGACGCAGACGCACCTCGACAGTCTGGCTCGCGTCGACGCCGTTCCAGGTCAGCTCGAACCCCTGCAAAGACGCCACCGCCCCGAGAGCGGGCGAAACGATCGCGAACGCACCGGGCGCGTCGATCGTGCTCGATTCGACGCCG
>JALHOX010000397.1 GCA_022842805.1 Phycisphaerae bacterium
CATCAAGACAATACTCAGATAGCCGATCCGCGCGCCCCATTTTTCGGCCAACAGCGCCAAAGATTCGGATTTGAGCCGGATCGCAAAACCCACGGCCACCGGAATCAAAGAGGCAATCAGGGTCACCATCAGGTTCTGGAGCGGAATCTGAATCTGCTGGCGGTCGTTGAACATGATGTTCAGCACTTCGGCGGCGGCGTTCACGTCGCCATAGGTGAACTCAAAGATGCGGATCACCTGGCCGGTGCTGAGGTCTTCCTCCAGCACATCGAGCACGTCTTCCAACTCGCTGACGGCGTCTTCGGTGCCGCTGATGACCACCTGACCGTCGGGATTCACGACGATCTTGGCCGGCTCGCGGCGCGGGCCGGGGGCGGCGTTGCCCGGCGCACCGGCGGGCTGGCTGCTGGCGGCAGCCTGCAACAGCACGCTCAGATCCGTCGCGGCGACGAGCGCCGGCGCGGCCATCATCGCAGACGCCGCACCGGGCGCGAGCATGACCGGGCCGATCGACTGAGCCGAAACGGCGCCGCTGGTCGCGATCGGGCGCGAAGCGGCCTGGCCGCGCTGAATCGCGCCGAGAATCGCCGCACCGGCGCCGGGCTTGGGCTCGTTGAACCCGATCCCGCCGCGACGCCGCGGACGCTCATTCGCGCCGACGCGGTGTCGCTTCGCGTCTTCCTTCTTACGCTTGTTCTCTTCGGGGCGCAGGACTTCGATCAGCGATTCCTTGGGCTTGTCGGGCGTCGGGGTCTCGATGTTGACGTTTTCGACCCGCTGCTGGAGATACGCCATGTACTGCTGCATCTTCTCCGGCGGCAGCTTGCGCGTGACGATCTTGTTGGAGACCTTGGCCCGCGACTCGACTTCGCGAATCGCCTTCTCGATCTGCGGAAACTCGCCCGGCCGGCAGACGACCTTGATGTAGCGCCCGTCCCAGTCGGCGTCGATATCCGGTCCGCCCTCGGACGGCGGCGGGAACAGGTCCTCAACGTCCCACGCGATATCGTCCGCATCGCCTTTGAAGATGTCGACAAAGTAGATCTGCTTGCCGCCCGGCTGCTTTCGCTTGCCGTCGGGACCGTAGGGGTTCTGATCGAAGTCCTTGATGATGGCCTCGATCTGGGCCATGTCGCGCCGGGCCGCGGTGATGATGAGCCGGCTTTCTTCATCATCCTCCGTAATCGTCACCGGCACCTTCGACGACGACGCCCCGCCGCCTTCGAACAGCCCATCAAGCACATCCTTGATCGTCGTCGTGCTGGCATACTCAATATTGAACGTGCGAATCTCGGGCCGAATCTGGCTCGCCTCTTCCAGGTCGCTGGCGTGCTTGGTCAGATCGCCCACATCCTTGGGCAGACCCTTCAAAATGATCGAGTTGCTGCCCGCGTCCGGCGTCACCTGCACCAGCGGCGCGCCCATGCCGCCGCGACCCGCCGGCCCGCCCTTGCTCGCCATCGCCGTCAGCGTCTGGGCCAGCTGCGTCGCCTCGCCGCGCTCCAGGCGGATGATCCGCGTGACTTCGCCCGTGTCCACCTCGCTGTCGAGCATCTTCATCAGCTCGCCCGCCAGCGCCTGATACTTGTCCGGTGCATAGACGATCATGCGGTTCGAGACCGTGTCGGCCACGACCTTCACCGGCGTCTTCACCTTCCGCCCGGCTTCGCTCTCCGCCACCTTCGCCGTTAGCAGCGCCTCGACGTTGGCCTGCAACTGATCGGCCCGCACATAGGTCAGCGCATAGGCCTGCGGCTTGCTCTCCGGAATTTCCTTTGACTCGATGCCGCCGATGAGCGACTGAATGAACGCCATGTACTTGGCCGGCGCGCCGACCAGCAGCGTGTTGGTCGTGCCCTCGCCAAAGGCAAAGGGCTTGATCTGTCCGCGACGGGTCGTCTGCCCCAAAGTCGCCAGGAAGAAATTGACCTGATTCGCGACCTGCTCGGCGCTCATCACCTTGAGCTCAAACGAGCGCACCTCGAGCTTGCTGTCGTCCTCGCGATCGATCGAATCGATCACAGTCTTAATCTGTTCCAATTGCGCCTTCGGCGCGCGGACGACCAGCGTGTTGTTCGCGACAGTTACCTGCACCCGTTGGCTGATCTTGTTCCCGCCGCCCGATTTGCCCTGCCCAAAGAGCTGATTGATCATGTTCGCCGTTTCGCCCGGGTCGGCAAACGTCAATTCGATCAGCGTCGGCGGCTCATCGGCCGTGGCGAAGGCCTTGTCCAGCTCCGCCACCAGCGTCTCAATCTCCGGCATCTTGTCGGTCGGCGCCACGGCCACGACGCTGCCGTTACCCAAGGCCGTGAACTTGATCTCGGTGCCGACGGTGTTGCGTCGCCCCGGAGCAGCCTCCGTGAAGCGTTCGTTCAGAACGTTGACCACTTCCCACGGGTTCGTTGCTTGCGTCAACTCGAAGATGCGCACCTGCTTCCGCGCCACCTCGGGCTGATCGAGCAGCGCGACGAAATTCTCAATCTCCGGCAACACGCTCTTGGGCGCATTGGCCAAAATGCGATTGAGCTTCTCATCGACCGAAATCTTGATCCGCTCCGCGACCGCATTGCCGCGCCGCGATCGAAGCTGTTGCACGAAGACATCGTTGATCTTCTGCGCGATGTAGCCGGCGTCCGACTCCTTCACCACGAAGATCTGCTGCTCGGGCACGACCTTCTCGGCCTCGCTCGCGAACTGCTTCACAAAGCCGTCGAGCTCGGGCTTCCAATCACGCGGAATCGTGTAGATCAATGACTCGGTCAGCTCGTCGGCCGCGAAAGTCGCGCGGAGCTTGTCGGCCCGCTGCGGACGACCGCCGAAGACCTGATTCAACGTCTGTGCCAATCCGCCCACCTGCAGGCCGGGCAGCTTGATCACTTCCGTGATCGTCGCCCCCTCGGCCACCGGCTTGTCGACCTGTACGTCATACTCATTCAGCAGCAGCTGCGCCTCTTTCGCGGCGACCTGCGGTGCATACACCAGGACGCGCCCCGTGCGCGGGTCGGGCGTCACCTGCACCTGCCGCGCCGTGTTCGACCCAAAGACCGACGTGACGCTGGCCTCGATCTGCGGCTTCAGCCACTGCACGGTCTCGTTCACGTCGGCGAACTTCAGCTTGTAGTAGATGCGCTGCCACGCCAGCTCGCTGGTCTGCTGGCGATATTCGCCGATCAGCTTGTCGACCTCGGGCATCAGGTCTTGCGGGCAACTGATGAGAATCGTCTCGGTGGTCGGGTCGGCGGAGAACTGGGCGCTCGCCCCGCGGTCCTTGGCCCGCTCGCGGAAGGCGGTCGACATCAGATTCGCGATCGACTGCACCTGCGCGCCCGGCATCTTCACCAACGTGGTGACGATCTCGCGCCCTTCCGGCGCGTCGAGCTTGGCGATGAAGTCAGCGATCTGCGCGTGCTTCTCCGCCGGCGCCTCGACGATCACCTGCGTCTCGGTCGCCAGCGCCGTCACCAGCGCCCCGCGACTCGCGCTCGCCCCGCCGCGGCCGGCCCGTCCGCCGCGCGAAGTTCCGCCGCCGAAGAGACCGCTGATCGCCTCGGCGACCTCGCGCGGCTCGGCGTACTTGGGCGAATAGAACTTCTGCTCCGGCACCATCGCGGCCACGCGCTGGTCCTGCCCCATCACAAAGCTCTTAATGCGTTCGAGCGTCGTCGCGTCGGCCTTCACAATCAGCGAGTTGGTCGCCGGCTCGGGGTCGATCACGACCTCGTCGCCCGCCGCGCTCGCCCCGCCGCCGCCGCGACCCGACCGCC
>JALHOX010000398.1:0-545 GCA_022842805.1 Phycisphaerae bacterium
CCCGAAAAGGCCGCCGCCGACACACCCTACTTCGGCAGCGCGCGTGTCAGGATTTTGCCCGTCGGCGAGCGCGGCAAATCTGCGGCGATCGTGATGGAGCGCGGGACTTTGAAGCCGGCGAGGTGGGCGCGGCAATGGGCGCGCAAATCTGAGTCGTTCGCGGTCGCGTCGGGTTTCAGGATGACGAAGGCGACCGGGACTTCGCCGCGCAGACCGTCGGGCGCGCCGATGACGGCGGCTTCGGCGACGGCGGGGTGGGCGAGCAAGACGTTTTCGATCTCGCGCGGAAAGACGTTGTCGCCGCCGACGATGAGCATTTCTTTGGCGCGGCCGGTGATGTGGAGATAGCCGTCGCCGTCGACGTGGCCGAGGTCGCCGGTGCGAAGGGCGTTGTCGATGATGACCGCGCTGGTCTCCTCCGGGCGATTGCGGTAGCCGGCCATGACGCAAGATCCGCGGATGCAGATTTCGCCGGTCATGCCCGCGGCGAGGCGGTTGCCCTGGGCGTCGATGGTGAAGGCTTCGATCCCGGGCAGCGTGCGGCC